>WQYB01000007.1 GCA_009781475.1 Treponema sp. | reverse complement strand
AGACGAATACGAAGGTGAAAAACTGATAAACAAGGTACGTTTTATACTTGGATTAATATTCGTTTTAAGCGTTGCTGCTGTTTCTTTTCTAAGAACACTTGACGGTTTAGAGCACTTTCCATTTCGTGCTTATATATTTACAAGTTTATTTTTGCTTTATTCCATATTTTTACGTTTTTATATCCGTAAAAAAACAAAACTACATTCATCTTTTAAATATATTTGCGTTATTTTGGATTCTGTATTAATAAGCGCTGCTATTTGGACAGGCTGTACCTATGTAGAACTTTCTCCGCCGATTGTATTTCTTTCCATACAGGCGTTATTTTATATAATACTTATAATGGCAGGATCATATCGTTACAGTGTGCGCTGCGCATATTTCTCCGGTATTTTTTCAGGTTTTTGTTATTTTGTTGTTGTAGTTGCCAACGGCAGTGTATTGGACATGCCTTATTTCTTTATATTGGGCGGAACGGAATTCCCGGTAAGTTTTCCTGTATATAATGAATTTTTCCGTACAATTGCAATGGTTGTTGTAGGAGCAATCGCAGGGGTTTCCAGTAAACGTCATCTTTCTTTGTTTAAAAATATGCTGGAATCACAGGCAAGCGCCGCTTTAACCGCATCAAATACAGTAGAAAAAACACGTTCAATGACAAATACTTTAAAAAAATCAACGGATGAAATATTTATTTCATCAAAAAATATTTTTACAACAGCAAACAACCAGGCGGCAAGCATTCAGGAAATTGAAAGCACCATAAACGAAAATACACAAATTGCAAGTGACATTTCCGAAAAAACTACCAGTGTTGCATCAATCGCATCTAAAATGGAGAATGATGTAATAAACGGATTTTCCATACTTGAACGCAATGTCGGACAATTGGAAAACATTAAAAAGAAAAATGACAATGTTATAACAGGAATTATCACCCTTGGAAATAAAATAATGAAAATACGTGACATTGTTAAAAATATCAACATAATAACAGATCAAACCAAGGTTATCGCTTTTAACGCCGCATTGGAAGCGGCAAGCGCAGGAGATAGGGGCAAGCGTTTTTCGGTTGTTGCAAGCGAAGTAAACCGGCTTGCGGATGATATTGCATCTCTTACAAGACAAGTACGGGATCAAGTTGAAGAAATTCAAGATTCATCTTCTTCTTTGATTATTTCCAGTGAAGAAAGCGCTGATAAAATTATTGAAGGCAATAACCTTATCAAAGAACTTGAAGATACATTCAGAAAGATAAGAACTGGTGCAGAAATTACATCCAATCAAGCTCATACAATAACAATTTCTACACAAAAACAGCTTAAATCAACAGAGCATATTAATGTCGCTATAGCAGATATTTCCAAAGGACTATCTAATTTTATTCAATCAACAAAAATGGCAACATCATCAGCTGAAGGACTTACAGAAATGATTGAGGAATTAAACACTGTTCTTGACAGCGGTAACAGTTAATGGAAACAGTTTCTTTTTCTTTGATGGAACTATTTAAACTTGGCGGTATTATTATGTGGCCGCTTCTAGTCTTTTCTGTCATAGTTGTTGCTATCTCCATAGAAAGAGCTGTTTATCTTTCTTATCATAATTTTAAATCTGTTGATATATTTAACAAAGTTACAAATTTATTAAAAAGTAATGATCATCCAGGTGCTATTGAATATCTATCAAGTTTAACAAAACGTAATATGGGAGCTAGAATTCTTTTAACTCTTTTGAAAAACTTAAAGCCATTAAACCCTTCCCAAAATAAAAATTCTGATGTTTCTTATTATTTACAGCGTGCGGAAAAAGCCGCCGAAACCGAAGCGTCTGCTTGTATTAATTCCCTGGAAAATGGTTTTAACTTTTTAACAGCTCTTGGATCTCTTGCTCCCTTAACAGGATTTTTGGGAACCGTAACAGGTATGATCGGCGCTTTTAGAGCAATAGCGGAAGCATCTGAAGTAAATGCTCAAATTGTAGCGAATGGAATTTATGAAGCATTAATTACAACTGTGTTCGGACTTATTATCGCAATTATTGCGATGCTCTCTCATTCCATCTTTAGTCATATAGTAGACAGATTTGCTTCCAGAATTGAAGGTTTATGTTCAGATTTAATTATACAAATAAGCGATCCCTATACAAATATTTAAGGCTATAATTTTATATGCAGATAAAACGGCGAAAAAAAACAGGTTTTTTGGAAACTTGCGCAACAAGCGACTTGGCTTTTTTACTGATAATCTATTTTTTGGTAATAGCCGGTTTTAATATTAATAAAGGCTTTTTAATTAATCTTCCTGTTAAAGATTCAACAAAACTGATTATCAGAGAAGACCTTCTTCGCTTTGAAATGGATTCAAACGGGCAGATTATTTACGGCGATCAAGAGCTTAACATAATAAACACAAGGACGATTATTCAGAAAGCGCAAAGAGAAAATCCCAATATAGCAGTAATAATCACAATCGACAGTAAAACCCGCTGGCAAAATGTTGTTTCATTTGTCGAACTTGCACAGGATTTAAAAATCGATTCATTTTCTTTTTCAATGAAAAAGGACAATCAGTGAAAATTAAACGAATAAGAAAATCATTTTTTATTCCCACTTTTTCAATGTCAGACATTGCTTTTTTGCTTTTAATTTTTATAATGCTGGTTTCTTTAATTAATTACAGAAAAGAAGTTAAAATTGATTATCCTGAAGCAAGGACAGCTTTACGTGCATCTGCTGATAAAAATTTTGAAATATGGATTAATCTTGAAGGCAGAGTTTTCCTAAACGGAGATGCTGCTGATTATCAATCATTGGAAAATAAAATAGTGAACCTATACAAAACTGCTCCCGATACAATAGTACACATTATTGCAGATAAAAATACGCCGTATCACAATGTAAACAGTGTACTTGAAATTCTTCAAATGCTCCAATATAGAGCTGTAAGTTTTACGGTAAAAACAGATGAATGAAAAACTTCTGCGCCCTTTAATATTTATATTTGTCGCAGTTTTACATCTTATTTTAATTTTATTCCTTGTATTTGAAACTAAGGCAGCTCCTGAAAAAATTTATGAAAGCGCAAGAGTAATGAAATTGACAGACATGGCAGAATTTGTTCTTCCGCCTCCTTTACCGCCGCCCGCTCCAAATAACCTGGAAATTCCAAATATTGAAGAAAATACCGAGTTAATGATAGAAACAGATTTCCTTTTTGATCAGGAAACAGAAAGATCAGGAACCATACAAGATCAGTCTTTTGAATATTATCTTCCAATTACTTTAGTTTCCATTCCTCCTATCTTTGATGATAATGCTATAATAGCGGATTTGAAATACCCGCAAATAGCGCTTCGTTCAAGAATTGAAGGCAAGGTATTATTGGAATTATTTGTTGATCGTACAGGGACTGTACAGGGAATTACAATTGTACGTGAAGAACCCCCGGGAAGAGGGTTTGGTGAAGCTGCTGTAATGGTTTTCGCAGGCAGAAAAGGAGAACCCGCTTATGCTAACGGAGAGCCTGTTTCCTGCCGTTTCAGATATCCTGTTACATTTACATTAAAGTGATTGCATTTTTTTTAATTTTCTGTTAACCTATCATTTATAGAGGTTAACGAATATGATATTTGGGTTTATTTTTTCATTGATAGTAAGTGTTCTTTTTGCTGTTTATGCAGTACCCAGAAAATTTTCAAAACAGAATGTAATTCTTTATACTATGTGGATGGGTATCGCCTACTTTTTCGGAACTATAGTTTTGATTACTGTTATTTGGGGATTTGGTTTTGAAGATCCTGAAAATATGCTTTCACCCTGGCATCTTTTAACTGTTTTACGGGGTTTTATCTGGGTTCTTGGAATGGCTGCTTATAATTTGGCAATAGACAAAATAGGTCTTACACGTTTTAATCAATGGAAAAATATTCAAGGTCCTGTTGGTTCACTTCTTATTCTGTTAATAATAGCCGATATGACTTCAGGAATAAAAGTCGTTTTTTTGTTTATTGGCATGACAGTAATGTTTTGTTCAGCCTTATTTTTTCAGATTAAGACGGATGCAGAGCTTGGAATACAAAATGTAAAAGACGGGCTTAAAGTACCGCAGGGAATAACTGCCGGAAAAAATAAAATATTGGGTATTTTGCTCGCATTATTTTCCGGTGTATGTTTCGGTTTTTCAGCTTTTTTTAACAGTATAGTTTCCAGACCTTCTATTACAGGCGATAGATTCACTTTTGCCCAGTTATTTTATCATTCTATGTCTTTGATAATTTTTTCTGTAATTGTTTATTTGATAATTGGAAATAAACCAAGCGAACCCTCAACAGTTAAACAAAGGTTTAATGATATAATAAGAATAAACAAAAAAACATGGCTGCCGTTTATATCAGGAGCTATGTTTTTATGCGCTACCCTTTTAACAATTTATTCATACAGAATGATACCTAATGCTGTTGCATGGAGTATAACGCAGCTTAATGTTTTTTGGACTATTATTATAGGTATTTTTATTTTTAAAGAAGTTAACTTTAAACAATATTGGCTGCGATTATCAATAGGTGTTTTAATGGCTGCAGGAGCATGTGTAATTCTGTATTTTGCCATATAATGAATTAAGGGAGTTAATATGGTATCAAGTAAAGTAAAATTACTTGCACATTTAAGAGAAAAACAGGGCGAACCGACTAGCGGTACAAAGTTAGCCAAAGAAATCGGTATATCACGGGTTGCTGTATGGAAAACTGTTCAATCACTTGTTGAATCAGGATATTCAATCGAAACAAAAGGCACGGGTTATCTCCTTGATCCAAAAAAAGAAAAAGATTTTTTATACCCATGGGAGTTTCGGGAAAATGAAAGATTTTTTACTCATTATAAAAGTATAAATAGTACTATGGATAAAGCCAGAGATTTCGCTTTAAAAGGAGCAGCCAGCGGAAGTATTTTTACAGCAGAAAAGCAAACATCAGGCAGAGGCAGATACGGCAGATCATGGATATCACGTCAGGGCGGTCTTTTCTTTTCTATCCTTGAAAGACCTTCTCTTTCAATTGCTGATTATTCACAGCTTACCCTTAAAATGCAGATCGCAGTTGTACGCACTCTTTCAAAAATTTGCGGAAAAAAATCTTATCTCAGATGGCCTAATGACATTTATATTAATCATAGAAAAATAGCCGGAATCATTACAGAAATTTCGGAGAAGGTGATTTAATTACATGGCTGACAACAGGAATTGGTGTAAATATAAACAATACTGTTCCTTCCGGAAAAGCAACAAGCTGCGCAGAAATTATAGGACATCATATTTCCAGAAAAGAAGTGTTAATAGGTATATTAAATGAATTTGAAAATGTAAAACGCACCTTTAAATCAACAGCAGCGTACTCCCAAGGTAACCGTTCATTAGCAGACGAATGGAACTCATTAGCTGACTGCGTAAATGCTAAAGCCATTGTTTTTGAACCGGAAAACAAAGCTGATAATTTATTTGAAAAACCCGGGAAAATTCTTACAAGAGGAATATTCCAGGGAATTGATCCAGCCGGGCGCTGTATTATAAAAACTGATGATAAAACTTTATATTTTACACAAGGGTCGGTTTCACTTGCTTTTTTAAATCCTTAAACAAAGAATTTTTTACCACAAACCACACGAACCAACACGAAATTTTAATAAATGGTTTAAAATCGTAACATCACATTATATCAAGAAATGGTATGCAAACCAAATGGAAAGCATCTTTTAAAATAAGCATTACCGCATAAGAAAGTTTTAGTCTAACGCTTGAAAGATTTGTATCATCACAATTTAAAATCGGACATTCATGGTAAAATCTGCTGAATGTTTTTGAAAGTTCATATAAATATCCTATAAGATGAGAAGGATCTAAATTATTTGCAGCTTCGCTTAAAGTATCGGGATATATCGCAATTAATTTTATTAGTTCCCATTCTATATCTGAAACAAGTAATGAAAAATTAATTTCTTCGTTTTCTGTCTGCTCTTTTTTTCTTAACATTGATGAAATACGAGCTCCCATATACTGAAGATATGGACCTGTATTACCTGTAAACGAAAGTGATTCTTTCGGATCAAAGAGCATATCTTTTACAGGGCTTGTTTGCAATAAAAAATAATGCAAAGCGCCAAGGGCAATATTTTCTGCAACTGCTTGAGGCTCTCCTACAGCTTCTTCCCTTCCCTTTTCCTGAATTTCTGTTAATGCCATTTCTTTCAGCGAATCAATTAAATCGTCAGCATCTACAACAGTACCTTCGCGGCTTTTCATTTTTCCTTCGGGAAGATTTACCATACCATAAGAAAGATGATGAAGATTTTCTGCCCAAGGGTATCCTAATTTTTTTAATAGAACAAACAGTACCTTAAAATGATACTGCTGTTCAGATCCAACTACATAGATCAGTTGTTCAAAAGGCCAGTCTTTATGCCGGCTTACTGCCGTACCTAAATCCTGCGTAATATAGATCGATGTTCCGTCACTTCGCATTAATATTTTTTTATCAAGTTTATCTTCGTTTAAATCAGCGGCAATTGAACCGTCATCCTGTTTAAAAAATATTCCGCTTTCAAGTCCTTTTAAAACTTCATCCTTGCCAAGTTTATAGGTTTCACTTTCAAAATAATATTTATCAAATGAGATTCCTGTACGTTCATAAGTTTTTTTCATTCCCTCTATTGCCCAGCCATTCATCTTTTTCCAAAGCTCAATTGTTTCACTGTCTCCTTCTTCCCAGCTGCGCAGCATTTCCTGTGCTTTTTTCATTGACGGCGCTTGTATTTCTGCTTCTTCTTTTTTAATTCCGGAACTTACAAGTTCATCAACTTCCGTTTTTAGTTTTTTACTGAAACTGACATACCAATCACCTACAAACCTGTCGCTTTTTACCCCTTCCGACTGCGGTGTTGTATTTTGACCGTTTTCTTTATAAGCGAGCATGGATTTACATATATGAATGCCTCTGTCGTTTATGATACAAACTTTTTGCACTTCAGCGCCGCATGCTGCAAGAATACGTGAAATACTTTCACCTAATACATCATTTCTTAAGTGCCCAAGATGCAGCGGTTTATTTGTATTAGGGCTTGAAAACTCTACCATTACTTTTCTGCCGTTCATATTATTTGGTTTTGCAAAAGAAAAATCTTGGTCTTTAAAAACTTCGTTCAGTATAGCTTTTGAAGTCTCTGCTCTATCTATTCTTACATTAAGATATGGTCCTTGCGCTTCCACAGATGCGTTTGAATTTTCATTTTTTAGAACTTGTTTAATTTTATCCTGTACGATTGATGCAATTTGCGGAGGTCCTTTACGCAGTAATTTAGAAAAGCCAAACATCGGAAAACCAATATCACCCATTTGCGGATTGGGAGGATTTTCTGCAACTACCTGCTGCAGATTTATTTGTTCGCTGACACCGGCTTCGTTTAAAAGAACATTTATAACTGCCGCAATTTTTTCTTTCCAGGGTTGTTTATAATCGTACATGACTTATTTTAGCTTAAAGTAATGTTTTATCCTACTGCTGATAAAGCCCGTTTAATATATTATTTATTGAATTTCTGTAACTGTCAGAATTTCGGTTTACCCAGTGCCGGTATAATTCTCCCAGTGTTTTTACATTTCCAAGATAACCTCTTGTTCTTAGAACACTAAATCTTGGATTAACATTACCGTTAACACGTTCCAAACTTCCTGCCGAATAATGTTTTAAATGCTGAACATGAGAGCGCACTCCCTGTCTTTCATCTGCGAACTTTCCGTTCCACTGCGAACCGTTCCAAACTGAATCTGTTCTTGTAAAGCCGGCGTAATTATGATCTGTCATTAATGTTCTATTTGTTAAAAATTGCGTTGCAAAAATCAACTGTGCAATTGCAATGTCGTGGTTTATACCTTCAAACGCTGCTTCTTCAATATAAAGTCTTACAAGTCTTCTAACTTGCGCTTCATTGATATTTCTGCCTCCCAAATATCTTAGAACATCATTTTCAGTTAACGTACCGCTGCTTAAAATCAATAATCGATCATGATTTGTTGTTCTTTCAATATTAGAGCCGGTATTTTGCTGCTGCTGACTAGGAGCAGGCTGTTGAGCCTGCTGCTGCTGCTGCTGAGGTTGTTGAGTTGCCTGCGGTGTAGTCGCCTGTTGTTGAGCTGTAGCTGCTTGTGATGAAGGCGAAGGATTTAGCTGCTGGTTTTGCTGTTGATTTGACTGCTGATTAGAAGGTGCAGAACCGGTTCTTACAATACGCTGATCCTGACCTGATACTAAAAGACGTATAGGTTCTCCTTCTGCTGAGCTTATCGGATGACTTCTGTTATCAAAATTAATAGAATCAAGTATGTATAATTGAGAAACTTTTCTGAATGTCAGAATTACTTCGGTTCCTTCAGGTCTGAAAACAATATCCAGAAAATCATTTCTTCTCGCTCTTAGCTGACCGGTATCATTTTCCTGAAAAACAAAAGTTTTCTGCAATTCTATATCATTACTGATTATTAACTGCCCATTGGATGTAACAAAATTTACAGATCCGCTTTGCCCTTCTGCAATAAATGGAAATGATCTGGATACAAAATAAGTTAAAGTAAAAAGTTCCGTTAGGCTTAATCTTTCAACTATTTCGTCTGTAACAGACATTCTGCTCCTGCCTGTAACCTGAGCCGTTTGCACAGGAGTTTCCGCAGCCACAGCGGTCACTGCCGCGGCGGGGGGAGCTGCTTGTTCAATAGGTGCATCAGCTGCCGGAGCATCAATTATTGTAAGATTATTTTCTTGTTCATCATACGCAGGTTCCATTAACTGTTCAAATAATAAATCCATATTAAACGGTTCATTAAACATAAAAAATGTATCTGGTATGATTATTTCTTCCTGCTGAACTACTGCATTTCTATTTCTGTTTCTGCCTCTATCCCTATCTCTTTCATTGCTTCTGTCTTTATTTCCGCCTGCAAAGCCCTGATATGAAATAAAACACATCATGATAATCATGAGTATTATTGTTATTCTTTTTTGTTTTTCATTAAACATACAAAACTCCATCAAATTTCGCTAAATTTGGTATATTTTTATAATTATATTTAATTATAATTAATATCTTTAATATTGTCAATTATTCACTACATCACACAGCCGTATTTCCATTTTCCGTCCTTGTTTTCAATAATGGCAATAAGGGTTTCATCGCAGAAAATAGCTACAGCTTGGTTGGGAAAAGAGTTCACACGGGGACACGGAGACACGGAGTTTATAATATTTTTTTTATTTAAAATGGGATATAGTGGCTTTCCGTGAATAACTTGTTTTACTTCATCAGCATTTATATCAAACCAGGGTATACCTAAAGATGTTATAACTTTTTTATCAATTATACGAATATTAAAACCCTTGTTTTCTCTACCTCCGTGTTCTTTGTGCCTTTGTGCCTCCGTGTGAATTAAATTGTTATCAAGCTTAAATCCCGCGACTTGTGTACGAGTAAGTTCGCAAAGATGCGCTCTTGTACCGGCGGCAATGGCTATGTCTCTTGCAAGGGAGCGTATGTATGTACCGCTTGAACAATGAACAAATATTTGTGCAAACGGCGGCTCCCAATTAAGCAATTTAATTTCATAAATTGTAACAGGGCGTTTTTTCATTTGCGGCGTTAACCCGGAACGTGTTAAATCCGAAGCGCGTTTTCCGTTTACATGAATGGCAGAAAAGACAGGCGGCTCCTGTAAAATATTTCCTGTAAACTGTTTTAAAACCTGCTGCACTTTTTCTTGCGAAGGCAGATCCGCTTTGGCGACTTCTAGTCCTTCGGGATCAAGTGTGTCAGTCTCTATACCAAATTTAATTTTTCCAATGTACTGTTTATCGCAGTTTGTAAACCATTGGCTTAGTTTTAGTGCCTTTCCTGTCAGAACTATTAAAAGCCCTTGAGCGAATTTATCAAGAGTGCCTGTGTGCCCTACCTTGCCAGTGCCTAGCACACGTTTTATATCCCGCAATGCGTCAAAAGAAGTAACACCAGGCTTTTTATTAAATAAAATTAATCCAGAACTCAATACATTATTCACTAAAAATTTTTCCTAATTCTATCACACGGAGACACGGAGAGCACGGAGGCACGGTGTAAGACAATTTTTATTATAACTCCGTGTCCTTTGTGTCCTCTGTGCCCCCGTGTGAATTCTTTTCAGAAGCATTCAAATTTTCAATTTTTTTGATCAGATCAAAAGCGTCGCCTATGCTTGTGTCGGCGTGAAAACGAAGCCGCGGGGTTTTTCTAATATGCATAACAGAGCCGAGCTGCGATTGAATAAATCCTGCGGCGCTTTGAAGACCTTCAACTTCTTTTTCATTTATCTTTCCGCGAATATCAGAAACATAAACATCGGCAAAAGACAAATCATTTGACACTTTAACTTTTGTAATGGAAAGAAAAGAATTAACTCTTTTATCTTTTATTTTTCCTTCAAGGATAAGAGAGCCTATTTTTTCCTGGATCGTCTGGCCAAGACGTTCTGTGCGAAACTGCGGCATATTAGCTGCTTAATTTGCGGGCGATTTCGACAATTTCAAGAATTTCAAGCGTATCACCTACACGTATATCATCAAAACCTTCAAGCCCGATGCCGCATTCATAACCTGCTGCAACTTCGCGGGCATCATCTTTAAAACGTTTTAAAGAAGCGATCTTTCCGGAATGTATAACAATCTGTTCTCTTATAACATTTACGATACAGCTTCGTTTTACAGTTCCTGATAATACATAACAGCCTGCGATAGTGCCAATCTTCGGAACTTTGAATGTATCGCGTACTTCTACAGTAGCTACAATTTCTTCTTTTGTATCAGGCGTTAACATTCCTTCCATTGCGGCTCTGATTTCTTCGACAGCCTTGTAAATAACATTATATTTTCTGATGTCAACTTTTTCCTGTTCGGCAAGTATTTTTGCTTTTGGAAGCGGGCGTACGTTAAAGCTGATGATGATCGCCTTTGATGCGATGGCAAGATCGACATCGCCTTCGTTAACAGGACCTGGAAGCGCTTGAATAACGTGCAGCCTGATTTCTTTGGTACTCAATTTTTCAAGACTGGTTTTAAGAGCCTCGGCAGAACCTTGTACGTCTGCTTTAATAATTACTTTAAGTTCCTGAATTGTTCCATCACTTATCATGTCATGAAGATTATCCATGGTAACTTTCTTTAATATTTTTGCATCTTCAAAACGGCGCAGTTCCTGACGTTTGGATGAAAATTCTCTTGCTACTTTTTCATCAGTAACAACCTGCAGAGGATCTCCTGCGTTCGGAATACCTTCAAACCCAAGTACTTCTACAGGCATCGAAGGAGTCGCTTTATTTATTTTTTCACCTTTGTCGTTAAAAATAGCGCGTACTTTTCCAGGCCAAATACCTGCGACAAATGCATCACCTACAGCGAAAGTACCTCTTTCTACCATAACGGTTGCTACAATACCTCTGCCGTGATCAACTTTTGATTCCAGGATTTTTCCTTCCGCGCTGCACTGGAAGTTTGCTTTTAAATCCAAAAGTTCTGCTTCAAGTAAGATCGATTCAATTAATTTATCGATACCGGTTTTCTGTAAAGCGCTTAATTCAACAAATATTGTCTGTCCTCCCCAATCCTCAGGCATTAATCCCAAATCGGAAAGCTGACTTTTTACTCTGTCCGGGTTTGCTTCTGGTTTGTCAATTTTATTTACAGCGACAATAATCGGAACTTTTGCGTCTTTAGCGTGATTTATCGCTTCGATTGTCTGCGGCATAACTCCGTCGTCAGCTGCGACAACAAGTATAACAATGTCTGTTACCTGTGCGCCTCTGGCTCTCATGCGTGTGAAAGCCTCATGACCGGGTGTATCAAGCAATGTAAGGCTGCCGTGCGGTGTTTCTACCATATAAGCGCCGATATGCTGAGTAATTCCGCCAAACTCGCCGGATACTACGTCTGCTTTGCGGATTGCGTCTAACAGTTTTGTTTTACCGTGATCAACATGTCCCATAACGGTAACAACAGGCGGGCGCGGAAGCAGAATCGCGTCATCATCCGAAGTTGTTTCAATTACTGTTTTGTCGTAAAGGCTTACAATTTTTACATCAGCTCCAAACTCTGATGCCAGAATACTTGCAGTATCGGCATCAATCTGCTGATTTATTGTGACCATCTGCCCCATACTCATTAATTTTTGAATAAGGTCAGATGCTTTTAAATTCATTTTACGTGCTAATTCAGAAACTGAAATTACTTCCATTATATCGATTGATTTTGGTACGGGATTAGCTACGTGGGTTATTTTCTTTTTGGTTTGAAGGAGTTTTTCCTCCATTTCAAGTTCTTTTTCTTTTCGGTTGTATACTGGTTTTTTAGCAATAAATTTTCTCTTGGCAGGTCCTTTTCCTTCAGGTATCGGTCCTGACGGAACAACATTCATTCCTCCGCCGCGATTTCCTGTTTGCGGACGATTAAAACCGCCGCCCGGTTTGCCGCCGCCGCCGCCAGGTCTTGGAGGAAACGGCGGTCTTCCGCTATGACCATGTCCTTGACCTTGTCCATGACCATGTCTTGTATCTCTACCTTGATTTTGTCCAAAACCGCCTTTATTCGGAGGCGAATCGCCGCCTTGTCTGTTTGTTCTAGGCTGCTGCGAGCGCGGATGCCGGTGTTGACCGCCATGTCTTTCTCCGCTGACTAATTTACCGCCTACTCTGCCTGCTGCGGCAGCAGGACGCTGTGCCATTGGAAATGAACTTACACGAGAATCTGAACCTGATTCGTTGGCTGATCTTTTATCGCCATGAGAATCAAATTTTTTGGATTGGGATTTACCGGAAGGAGAGCTGACAATTACTTTCGGCGAAGTTTTTTTGGAGGATGAGGCAACAGGTTTTTTCATCACCACCTTAACTTTACGTTTCTCTACCTGTTCCGCAGGATTTTTACCCGATGAATTTTCTTCATTCGGGGAATGTTTAATAAGCTGCGCTTTTGGTTTTTTCGTTTTGTCAGTTTCTTCTGCCATAAATCCTATTATCCCTCCTCCTCTTCGTATTCAAAACTCAAGCCTATTCCGCAGCTTGGGCATGTTGTCATATCAACAGTAATTTTTGATCCGCATTCCGGGCATTCATACTCTTCCGCTTCTGAAGATTCTTCCTGTTCTTCATCAGCCGCTTTTTCCTGCTGATTTTCATCAAATGAATCATCTTCAACAATCTCAACATATTCTTCAATAAGTTTGCGAAGTCCGTCAAGGTCAGATGATGTTAATCCTTTCGCTTCCAATTCTTCCTGACTTAGACCCAGGAAGTCTTCGATAAAATCAATACCGTTATCAAGTAATGTTTTTGCAATGCGTGCGTCAACTCCTGGAAGTTCGCTGATGCGTGATATTTCATCATCAAAACCTTCAGAATCACCAAAGAGTTCGGAAACTGCACGGCGTGATTCTGCTGCAATATCCATTTCGGCAAATTGTGATTCTGTTTTGACATCGATGTTCCAGTCAACAAGCCTGTTTGCAAGACGAACGTTAAGCCCCTGTTTACCGATGGCAAGCGACAGCATTGAATCGCTTACAACCGCCAGCGCCTGATGTTTACCTTCGTCAAGAATTATTACATCACGCACTTCAGCGGGAGAAAGAGCGTTTTTAATAAAACGTCTTGGATCGGGATCGTATTTTAAAATATCAATTTTTTCGCCTTCAAGTTCTTTAATAACAGCTTGAATACGAACACCTTTTAACCCTACACAAGCGCCGACAGGATCAACATCTTCACGGTTTGAATAAACGGCAAGTTTTGTGCGGAAGCCAGGCTCGCGTACAATTTTGTGTATTTCGACAGTTTTGTCATAAATTTCGGGGACTTCCAGTTCAAAAATCGCACGTACGAATTCGGTATGAGTTCTTGAAAGTACAATTTGAAGCCCTGATGAATCTTTTTTTACTTCAGCAATAAGCGCTTTGATTCTGTCATTTACATGGTAAATTTCTCTTGGAGATTGGAATTTTTTAGGTAAAATACCTTCCATTTTACCAATATCAACATAAATCGTTCCGTTACGCTCACGCTGATAATAACCTATTATTATTTCACCTTCTTTATCCTTAAATTCAGAATAAAGACTGTCTTTTTGTATATCTCTGATTGTTTGATGCGCTTTTTGTTTAGCGCTTTGAACAGCGATGCGATCAAATTGTTTTGGGTCTATTTCGACTAATATTTCATCGCCGACATCAGCGTCCGGATTTAATTCTTTCGCTTCATCAAGATCAATTTCTGTTACAGGATCGTAAACTCCGTCCTGTTCCACTATTTTTTTTCTCGCAAAAATAGAGACTTCAAGATTTTCTTCATCAAATTGTACAATAGCATTGTCCGCATTGCCAAAGCGGTGTTTGTAAGCGGCTATCAATGTATCTTCTATGGTTCTAAGTATCAGTTCCTCAGGGATGCCTCTATCCTGATTTAACTGACGAATTGCTGCAGACATATCTGTTCCCAACTTATACCTCCTGTGAAGGATCGAGTTTCGCTTTTGCGATAACATCAAACTTAATATCGTTTTCGATCCCGTCTTTCGTCTTTATAATAATTCCATTTTCATCAATGGATTCTAAAATACCCGCTTTCCAGTCAGAAATCTCGGTACTATAACAGCGCACTCCCCTGCCTATATAATAGGTAAACTCTTCTGCAGTTTTGATTAACCGGTCTATTCCCGGTGACGAAACCTCCAGGTAAATATCCTGATTGCCAAAGAAAAGTTCCAGCCTGGGTAAAATTGTACGATGAGCCTTTGAACATTCATTCGTACCGATTGCTGTTCCGTTGTAAATTACAATTTTTACCTGAACACTTCCCCGATGCCTTGAAATAACAAGCTCAATAAGGCTTAATTCCAGCCCTTTTAGAACAGTTTGAAGCGATTCACGCAAAGAAGCGAATTCATCATTTTCTGATTCCGCAGCCTCTTTGCCTGTATAACGCATCATGTCTCCCGCTCAATTTTACTGTTTGACAAAAAAAAGGGCTTTTTGGAGCCCTTTTTAAATGAAAAACTAAACTAATAAAAAGATACCGTTTTTTGAAAAAAATGTCAAGCATTTAAGGCAATTTCCGGTCATTTTTATCTGTTTTTTTGGGTAAATAGCGATATAATATATCATTAAATATACTGAAAATAAGTATACATTACTGATATTTTATAGAGGGTGAAATGAAAGGATATTTATTTTTACTGATATTACCGGTATTTCCTGTTCTTATTTTTGCGCAATCGCTTTCTTTTGTTCCAAATAATACTAGCTATGGGATGGCTCCAGCTAATACTATTTATTTTTTACCAGATAATATAATTTCATTTACATTTTTACATGAACCTGAACAAGTAATGAAAACAGGTACATACACTGTTGATATGTCAAATGGAATACCGTTTATTAATGTTAAATGGGAAGATAATAAAACAGAAAGGTTTTTAATTATATCAAATGAAAATATTTTAAATGTATACACAACAGCAGGTCAATTATTTGACGGAACACAAGGAAGGAATTTACGCGGAAGCCATGAAACATTTCTTTATCATATTGCCGATAAAATTTCTGCAAGTTCTTATCTTGTTGAAGCAGAAGTTTCTTATCAGCCAACACAATTTAACAGACCGCCATTTCAGCCGCTTTGGATTGAAGGCGCAGGTGATCATGGAATACATGAAAAATTATTTATACAAGCAAATACATGTTTTGCATTACATATATCAATTGGTTTTGTTTCGTATACAACACCCCAGTTATACCTTGAAAATTCACGTCCTAAAAAAATACGCCTTTATGTTGATAACTATTTTTCCATTGATGTTGATTTGGAAGATACACCAAACTATCAAATTGTTTATTTACCAAACCCCTTAAGAAAAAATGATGTATTGGAACTTGAAATTCTTGAAGTATATCCGGGAACCAAATACGCAGATACCTGCATTAATAATATTTATTATGATTATGTTCCTTTTAGAGATTTTAATTCAGCTTCTGGTTTTGATTATATTCCATGGCAGAATTGGAATTTTGATTTATTAATCACGGAAGAAAATTCCGCAATAACTTCTCCTGCAAGAGAAACAGAAATAACAACACAAAGAGAAAATACTAATACAACTGTTAATATAATGCCGTACAATACAGAAATAACATCAGAAAGCTCTTCCGGTAAATCAAAGTTATGGCTGCTTTTTCTGTTATTCATTCCCCTGTTGGCTTTTATTGTTTTATTATTTTTGAAAAAGAGAAAATAAAACTAAAAAATACAGCAAAACTTTTTAACCTTTATTCCATAACAAGCGAATCAAGTCTTTCCAATGCCCAGTAGGTGTATTTGCGTATACGGCTGTCAGGGTCTGCTTTAAGACCTTCCAGTATTTCGCGGCTGTGCGGGCTTTTTAATTTTTCCAGAGCTTTAACAACGCAAACACGAACTTCCTGATCCGGATCTTTTGCGGCAAGGACAAGTCCTCTAAACGCAGGCAGTGTATCCATAAGCGAAAGCAGTAAAGCAGCTTCTCTTCTTTTTTCTACACTTCTGTTTGAAAGCCGTCTTTTAGCTTCATTAATAAAACCGGTTTCTTCAAGGATTTTTACAATGTACGGTTTAATGGAAGCAACTTCATCTTTTAAAATTTCGACAATTTGCGGTTCTGCTTTTCTTCCCTGTACTTTGAAAACCGGAATTAGTTTTTCACGTAATGGAGGTTCTGCATCTTTAAATATTTCGATTAACTGAGTTATATCTTTTTTGGATATTCTCATCGTTAGAGCTTTTTCTGCATGAGTTTTTAGATCATCATCAGAATCCAATACAGAAACCAGTATTGGTATTCCTTCAGCTCCTACTGCCTGTCCTAATCCTTCAATAACTCCTATTTTGACTGTTTCTGTCTCGTTCGGATCTGTTGTAATTGTTTTTAATATTTCCATCGCTGCTGTATTGCCGTGAATTGCAATAACTTCCGCTGTAGCAAGACGAACCCTTTCTACAGGATCACGGAGCATCGAAGTTTCCTGATTTAAAAGTTTAATTTCGCCGAATCCCAAAAGTGCTTTTATCGCAGCAACACGTACATCAGGATCAACATCTTTTAACGCCGCTCTTATTTCTTTTAAGAAACTATCATTTTTTGTTACAGGAAGAATGCTTATTAACGCAGCCCTTATTTTTGCATCCGGAGATGCAAGCAGATTTTTTACTTTATCTTCAAATATATCCTGCGGATAATCTATAAATAAACGTCCAAACTCTTCCATTTCCTGCGGTTTTAAAGTCGGAAGATTTTCCAATATTCTTTGTAAACAGAACGGCAGGCGCAGGTATCCGAGTATTTTTAACGCTGTTATACGAACAACATGCGGATGATCTGCTCTAGGTCCGTTTAATATCTGAAAAACTTTCGGTAAAATAATATCTGATTTGAAAAAACCAAGCACACGAGCTATCTTATCCTGTAACGGGAAATTTTCATTTTCCAAAAATCTGAAAAGAACAGGGAATAACATCGCTTCTGCCTGTATTGGAATATGGCTGAGAAGTACTTCTATGAAAGTTTGATCGTTTTCCCTGCGTGACAGTTCTTCAGTATAAATTTCGAAAGATTTCACGTTCCCGTTATACGAAACTGCTTCCAGAGTATTTACATAAATTTCTTTTACAGACGGATCAATTTTCCTATTATTAAAAAAAGCAAAAACTTTTTTCTGCAAATAACAAACATGTTCCTGAACCACTCCGGGAACAGCTAAAAGACGCGATGCAACTAAAAGAGGAGCTCCGTCTCCTGAGCTGTATTCTTTTAAAAATCCTGAAACATTTACTTCCAATGCTTTTTTTAACAGAGAAACTGTATGTTCGACAGTTACAGGATCATCCATTGTATTTTTAGCCAATATCGAAGATAAAACTCCGCATTTATCCATAAAGGCTGCGGCAGGGTAACGCAGCGCTTTGTTTTCATTCTCCAAAGAAGCCATTGCAAACAGTCTGTCTTCCTGAGAAGACGGATCTAGAAGTTCCAAAACCCTTGCTTTTTCATCGTCAGTTAGAGCTGCATCTTTTGGACTGTATAAATCGACAAATTCTTTTCCAATACGTTTGCGGGCGGCTTCGCGCACTTCGAATACAGGATCATGTATAAGTCTATCCCACAATATTTCCCATGTTTTTTCCCTGTTAAAAGAAACATTTTCAGCAAGGATTTTTCTTACAAGCGGATGCGGATCAACTAGACCGTCTTCCATACTTCTTGCTGTCAGGGTCTCCATATCCTGCAGTAAAATACGATATGTAAAGTAACGCGCAAACCATTCAGGCTCCCCTGTTAATTCACGTAATAATTCTACATTTGTTTTTAAAAATATTTTTCCAAAAGAAGGATCAAAATCTTCGCCCCTGCATGTATCTGCCAAAAGACGAATAACCTTTTCTTCTCCTTCTCCTTTCATCCAGTTAATAAATACTTTCTGCAGTCTTGCATATTTTCCTGCTGTAATAAATGCTTTAAATAAAAACGACTGCGGGCAGAAAAGTAAAACTCGCCTTAAATCCTTTGCTCTCGGCAATTTTGATGAAATAAGTTTTTGCACCCATCTGTCCGCTAGACCTGTTTCACGGACAACCTGAGGTCCCATTTGGCGCGAATATCTTTCCATACGCTTTGAATAATGTATAAGTTTTTTCGGCGGATATTTTTTTTCAAAATTCTTAATCGCTATTAAAGTCTGCTGTTCATCTTTTGCATTTATAATTCTTTTCAAACGCGATTTAAATAATCTGGTATTTACAAACCATAAAATAAAAAGTATTAATAAAAGCAATACTGCAGGAACAGCGGCTATCATCCAAAAAGGAATGTCTATTTCCAAAAAAGAATTAATAAAATCTAACATCATCAAACTCCTTTAATTTAACTTAATTATTTTAAACCAACAACATTATATATTCTAATCGGCTTTTCTTTACCTTTAACGCGGACTGCCGGTCTTTCTTCTACTTCAAACTTACCGTTTAATTGATTATATGTTTCATGTGAAATTATAACTTCTTCAGGACCGGAAACACCTTCAAGCCTGGCAGCAAGGTTAACTGTGTCTCCTATTACCGAATAATCCATACGCTGCAAACTTCCAAGATTTCCGGCAACCAACGGACCTGAGTTTATCCCAATTCCTATTCGTAAATTGGAAGCCCCCTTGCGGAAAAATTTTCTTTTTGCAGATTTAACAATTTCCTGAATAGCAAGAGCGCATGAAACAGCGTTATAAGCATCATCTTTTTCCGGCATCATCGGAACGCCCCAAACTGCCATTATACAATCACCTATGAATTTATCTATATAACCGCGGTACTTTACTACCTGTTCTACAGCTTCACTGAAATATTCATTTAAAATTTCAATAATTTCTTCCGGTTCACGCCCTTCAGAAAAAGATGTATATCCGCGAATATCAGCAAAAAATACTGTAGCTATTCTTTTATCGCCGCCTAAATTAATGTTATCAGGAGTTTCCATTAATTTTTCCATGACTTCGCTTGACATATAACGGGCAAACATATCTTTTATAATGCGTCTTTCATCGCTTACAGCCTGTACTGTTTGTTTTAATTCTTTTTCACGGGTTTGGTTTGTAAAAAGAAGAGTAAGACCCTCTTTTTTTCCCCGCGGTGTTTTTAAAGGAGATACATTCAGAGAATAATCAATTTCACTTTCTTTGCCGCGGTAAATTCCTTCTATCCCCAAAACTTCATTGCCGTCATTAAGGCTCTGTTTAATTGTTTTTAACATATTTGCAGAAAGAGTATTTTTAAATACATTATCAAGATTACGTCCTAGATCTTCCTGTTTAAGCCCCATTGATTGAGCTGCCGGTTCGTTAAAATAATAAATATGCCCTGCGGCATCTGTTGTTACTACCATATTTGTCATGGAATTAAAAACATTTTCCTGGTATCTTTCCAGCGAGTCAATTTTACGCGACGATTCACGGGTTTCATCAAACAGTTTTGAAGTCTGCATTACGCCTGCGGCAAGTTTTGTATAACAATCCAAAAAATGAAAACGCTGTTTATTAAAAAAAAGCGGCTTTTGAGACGCTACAAATAAAACGCCTATCTCACGCGGAGGGCTTACTATAGGAAGAGCCATTGCGCTTTTCATCTGCGGATTGATAAGCGTTTCTTTCAAAAACACCGGAACAAAAGCAGTTTGTTTATTTTCAAATTTATTATTAAAAATTAAGGCTTCTTTGCAATCGCGTAAAAAATTGATAAGATCAATATCGCCGTTTATTATATCCGGAACCGTGTATCTTCCTCTTTTATAGTATAATTTTAAATCGCTTTTTTTATCATCAGGGTCTTTAAGCACATAAAATGCAGAAAGATCGGCTCTGACAATGTCCTGAGCGTGCTCTACAAATGAACTAACAAGATCTTTAAAGTTTTTTTCCCGCGCTAAAAGAGCTCCTGCTCTTACAAGGTCTTGCTCCGAAGGCATATTGGAATCATCTTTTACAGTAAGAACGGGAGATTTACTTTTTTTGAAAATTTTCGATAGAAAACTCATATTTCCATTCATTATACTATAAACTTGATTTTTTTGGAACAATAGAAACAACAATTATCGCAAATAATGAACAAATATACGGAAAAGCAAGCACAAAACCTGATGGAATATCAAAAAATCCTTGAGCATAATTAGAATATCCTTCGGCTAAAGCGAATATTAATGCCGCAATGAATACTATAACAGGTTTTCGGAAACCAAGGAAAATCAATGCTAACGCTATCCAGCCTCTGCCGGCGGACATTTCCGGCACATAAGCGTTAATATTCAGGCTTAAAAATGAACCTCCTATTCCGCAGAAAAACGCAGAAATAATAATTGCTGCGCTCTGATATTTTTTAGGATTAATTCCCAAAGAAATAAGCGACTGAGAATTTTTATCGCAAGAGCGAAGCCTGTAACCAAATGGTGTTTTATAGATAGTTATCCAGGTGACCAATAATAAAAATAAACCAAGTATTATATACCATTCCATCAAATTGGAAGTTTTCTCAGTTAAAGCTACTACTCCTTTTGTATTAAATAATTTGTCAGACAAAACTGCACAAAGACCGCTTGAAAGCAAATTAATCGCAATACCGGTTATAAATAAATTTGCTTTTAGTTTAAAAGCGGCAAATGAATGTAAAACTGCCAGCAAAACCGCCGCTAAACAAGCTGATATTATAGCAGCTATTATACTGCCTGAAAAATAATATACCGCAAACGATGAAAAAGCGCTGATTAAAATTAACCCTTCCAATGCGATATTTAACGAACCTGCAAGTGCTGGAAACAAACCTCCGACGGCGGCGTAAAATATCGGTATCATAATTATAATTGTACTTTTAAAAAAGGTAAAAATATTTTCCATAATTATATTTTCCTTTTTTTATTCATTAAGTTTCTAATAAATAAACTTGTTGCAAGTAAAAATATTACTGCCTGTACTATATATACAATTTCATACGTTAATCCAGTGTTTTGCATCGCAAGTCTGGCTCCGGTATTAATCCATGCAAGAAAAAAAGCGCAAGGTATTACTCCAACGGGAGAAAAGTTTGCTATTAACGCTACAGTAAGACCGCTCCATCCAAGCCCGGCTGAAAATTCCTTAATTACGGCATGATGCGTACCCAAAACAGCAATACTTCCTGCTATACCATATAAACATCCGCTTAAAGCCAATGAAAAAATAGTATTTAACTTTACATTTATTCCTCCGTAACGTGCGAACATATCATTAAACCCTATCATTCTAAATTCATATCCGGGTCTTGTTTTATTCAAAAATATATTTACTCCATAAACAAAAACCAATGATATAAAAAAACCGGTATTTAAACTTGAAGGTTTTAAAATAAACGAAAGCCTCATGTTTTCCGCAATCTTTTTTGTTGATACAAGCGAGGTTTGTGGATCTAAAAATGGTCCTGTAATTAAATAATTAACTATTGGAATTATGGCACAAGACATTAAAAAAGTTGTAATTAATTCGTTTGTATTCCATTTTGCCTTACATATACCGCTTATAGCAGCAACAGAACCGGAAGCAAGAGCTCCTGCCAAAAATGCAATTATCATTCCAAATACACCAAAAGAAACAAGAGATAGTGCTGTTATTAATGTAATAAAAGCACCAAAATAAATCTGCCCTTCGCCGCCAAGATTAAGACTTCCCGCTTTCATTGCTATTATTATACCAAGCGCTCCGAATATAAGCGGAACCATGGAATTTAATAAATTGCCAATATTAAATATATTTCTAAATGGACCTAAAAAAAAGAAGTACATTGTCTTTACAGGCGTGTCACTAAAAATAAAAATAAGTAAAATCAAAACTATAACAGAAATAATAGGAATAGCTGTCACGCTTAACGAAAATAATTTTAATTTTTCTTTAAATTTATTCATTTTCGATACCTGTTATGTTATTACTTTTTCCATGTTTATTTTTATTAATTATTTCTTTTAAATTATTTTCGTTTTTATTAATATATTCACCTTTTATCTTCCCTTTATACATTACAATAATACGGTTTGAAAGCTCCAGTATTTCATCCAAATTTGTGGAAATTAATATAACTGCAGCTCCATTTTTTCTCAATGTGTCTATCTCTTTTAAAACAAATCTGCTTGATTTTACATCCAATCCCCATGTAGGTTCAGAAAAAACAATATAATCCTTAAGATTATCAATTTCTCTTCCTAAAATTATTTTCTGTAAATTACCTCCGGAAAGTGTTAAGCATTTTTTATTTAAATCTGGAGCGTCTATGTTATATTTTTCTATAATTTTTGAATAATACTTATTATCCTTAAAATTATAATTTTTTCTATTTATATCAATATTCTCCTTAATAGACGCTTCTTTAGCGCTAGCGACATTTATTCTGTCCGCAGGAACATAAGCTAGTCCTTGTTTTCTAAGAGCGTGTGTATCAAATTGAGAAATATCTTTATCTTTATACATCACTTTCCCGGATACAGGATGTAAAAAACCTCCCAATACTGCTTCAATTACGCCAAGTCCGTTTCCTCCGATACCTGTAAAACCAAGGATTTCTCCTGAATTAACAGAAAATGAAACATTATCAAGTAACGGACGTTTTTGACCGTGGCGCATAACAGTTACATTTTTAAAACTTAATATAGGAGTTTTATCCTTTATGTAATTTAAATTATTCTGGAAAACTGTTTTATCTGTACCATTTTCTATTTCTCCGTTAATCATTAACCTTGAAATTTCATCTATATCAATTTCTGATATATCACTTATTTTAACCAGATTACCCTGTCTAAGTATTAAAACACGATTTGCAATCTGTTTAATCTCCTGAAGTTTATGAGTAATAAAAATAATCGATTTTCCATTGATTATTAGTTTTTTAAGCGTATTAAAAAGCGCTTGTGTTTCTTCAAAGGTTAGTATCGAAGTTGGCTCATCCAGTATAATAATGTCTGTATTTTGATAAAGTATGCGGCAGATTTCTACCTGCTGCATCTCTCCTACCGTAAGCTCTTTTACTTTATTATTTATTTTATTTATGATTGAAAAATTATTTTTATTTATTATTTTTTCCGAAATATATTTTGCTTTTTTGAAATCAAAGAAAATACCGAATTTGCGCGGTTCTTTTCCCAGTACAATATTTTCTGCTACTGTATATTCCGGAAACAGCATAAAATGCTGATGAACCATTGCTGTATTGCCGTTTAGTTTTACTTGTCCTGAATCCTGTTTTTCAAGATTACAGAGTATCTTCATTAAAGTAGTTTTGCCGGCTCCATTTTCACCGGCAATACACAGTATTTCTCCCTTTTTTAAATTAAAATTAATATTACAATTTGCTTTTACATCGCTATCAGGGTATTGTTTATTTATATTTTTTATTTCTGCTATATTCATAATTATAGAATATTAATTACCGGAATAAAAATATTCTGTAAAAAATAATTCGAATCTGTTTTTTATATCAAACGGAAGGTTTTGATATCCGCTATGATCAAAAATAAATCCCAAATAGCCTTCTTTTACACCAATAGTTTGCGAAATACCGTAAACAACTTCATTTTTTAAAACATCGTTAAGTATTTCCATTACAAGTTCTTTTTGATTCATTATTCCGCAGCCGGCAATAATACCTGGAGCCAGATTATAGGCATCGGTATTATACCAAACTATATATACACCGCTATCAGAAGCTGCTTTTATCATTCCCTGAGCAGCGCCTCCTGCTATTGAAGTAAAAACATCAACACCTGAGTTTATCATTGCAGAAGTCAGTTCTGCCGCTTTGTTTGCATCTGCCCATGAACCTACAACTCTAAAATCAAGTTCAATGGAAGGGTCTGCAAGCCTTGCTCCTTCCAAAAAACCGGGAACCATTTGTCTTGTTAAAAGCGGAAATTCCTGCGCTGCTATAAAACCAATCTTTCTTTGATTATTAATATTCGGCATGTTACTTGTTGTAATTAATCCAGCCAGAAAACCTAAAAATAATGATTGTTCATATTGATTATAATTATACGTTCTTATTTGATTATTGCCTTCATGATCAGCATCTGTAATTATAAATTTCTGATTTGGAAACATTCTTGCAACATTTACGCATATTTCAGGAAGTGACGGATTGGAACCAATTACCACATCATATTCACCGCCGGAAACCATTTCTGCCAACTGCATTTCCCATAAAGCCTGATTCATTCCTGCTTCATATA
Organism: Treponema sp.; assembly: GCA_009781475.1. GTDB lineage: Bacteria > Spirochaetota > Spirochaetia > Treponematales > Breznakiellaceae > WQXQ01. The sequence goes on along the minus strand of WQYB01000007.1, from coordinate 42,796 downwards.
TTTTTACAGTTACACCAGGATTATTTTTTTCAAACTCTATTGCCCCTTGCGTCATTAATTCATACGGAGGACTTCCTGCAATTACACCTGTTATAAAAACTAAAACAGATAAATCTTCGTTTGATCTTGCCTTGCCAAAACATCCTTGAGTGCATAAAATTAATAAAATTAAAAAGACTATGGTATATTTTCTCATTTATATAATAATAAAAGAAAATAATAATTATGTCAATTGCGGATTTTATCTTCTGTAATTTTTATAATTGTTAAATAATTGATTATAAAGCTCCGCGTTCTTTGGATTTGGTTCGTACTGCTTTTCAAATTTAACCATATTTGAAGACGCTTCTTCATAAGATGAATAATCTCCAAGTGAACATCGTCCAATGACTGCAAGTCCTAAAAGTTCCGATTCTTTGTACATTCCTTCCAATACAATTTTTCCTGTAATATCAGCTTTAATTTGATTTAAAGCCGCACATCCGGCAAGTTTTCCCGTTACGTGCAACTGTTCTGTTTTCTCACCGGTTTCTTCCATTACACCAATTACATCTCTTATCGCAAAACCTATACTTTCAAGTATTGATTTTGCAAAATCGCTTTTTTTTGATGTCAGGTTTATTCCGTTCCAGTTTGCCCTTGCGTTTGGCTCCCAAAGCGGAGTGCGTTCTCCCGCAAGATACGGATTAAAAACTATTCCTGAGCTGCCGCTTTGTGTATTTTCTGATAATTTTATAAAATCATTAAAACTAATATCAAATAAATTACATCCCCATTCAATAGCTTTTCCTGTAGTGTTAATAATCCCCGATAAATTCCAATAAGGTTTTACAGGATGAGCGTATGACATAAGCCTTTTATCGTTTACATTATTTTTAACACATAGATTAATTCCTTCAGAAGAGCCTGCTCTGTCACATGCCTGTCCGGGTTTTACTACCCCGCTTCCTAAAATAGCGGCAAAAAAATCAGGTCCGCCTGATATAACCGGAGTATTTTTATTAAAACCAAAATGTTGTGCAATATCCGGCAGAATTATTCCAAATTGATCTGATGGTTTTATAAAATCCGGAAATTTCTCCTTTTCAAGATGCAGCTTTTCAAGTTTTTCATTATTCCAAAACCACCGATCAAATCCTTCACATGGAATAACAGTTTTTGCCTGTCCTGTCAAAGCGTAGGCGAGGTATTCGGGACATCCAATAAAATATTTTGTTTTTTTATATATATCACTTTCATCATTTTTTATATACAGAATTTTAGGAAGAAAAAAACTGGCATCTACAAAACCACCCATCACCGATGAAACTTCATCCTGATATTTTACAGCGCGGCGATCCAGCCAAAGCCTTGCGTTTTCGGCAGGTACTTTTAATCTGCCTCCGCAAAAAGACGGCTCATTTAAAACAGGCACAAGACTTGGACCGTTTCCGCTTATTATTACTGCCTTTACTAATTTAAGATTTTCAATATTTGCATCTAATAATAATTTTTTACAGCAATCTTCAAATGATTTTATCCATAACAAAGGAGATGTTTCGTGTTTAATATTATTACTTATATCTATTTTAAGAGGAAAGGAAGCGTATGCCAAAATACAACTTTTGCTTTCGTCAATTTTCCAAAGAGCTGATTTAAAACTTGATGTTCCTATATCAATTGTTAAGAGCATAAAAGCCTTCTTGTAAAATAAATCTCATTTATCTTATGCTCCTTTTCTAATCCTTTGTTTTCAAATCTTGTTTTAGGTCTCCAGGATTGAATTGGCGCAAAATCATCATACATATTTTTAAGTGAATCAGTTAATGTCAGTTCTTCCAAAGCATGAGCAGCATAATCCTCCCAATCAGTTACCATATATAAATAACCTCCCGCTTTTAGACAACTTGCAAGAATATTAGTAAATGGTCTTTGAATTAATCGGCGTTTTCGATGTCTTTTTTTAGGCCAGGGATCGGGAAAAAAAATATGAATGGCATCAAGCGAATCTGAAGGAATCATTTTTTCAAAAACTTGTACTGCATCATATTCGATTATTCTGATATTTGAAAGATTACGGTTTTCAATTTCCCATAACAGCCGCCCAATACCGGGTTTATGAACTTCAATACCAAGATAATTTTTATCAGGGTTAGCCTGTGCTATTTCGGCAGTTGCAAAGCCGCTGCCAAAACCAATTTCAACTGTTAAATTATCATTTTTAAAAAAATCGGAAAATACTAATTTATCATCACTGACAGGAATTAAAAAATCAGCACAATGAGCTTCGTATGCTTTTTTTTGAGCTGCAGTACAACGTCCCGCACGTATTACATAACTTTTAAACATCAGTATAATGGAACCACATCCGTAAAAGCGCTGCAATAATTATCCTCGTCTTCTGCCCATAAAGCTACTGTAAGTGTATTTGACGGCAGCCTTAACTGTGACACATTGCCTGTCAAGGAATCCAGAGTAATGGTATAAATATAATTTCCAGAGCTATCATAACATACAAAACGGTTTACAGGCCATTGTGAAATAACAGTGTAAGACCCGCCGCTAATTCTTAATTCAGGAAACGGATAGCGTACAACTCCGTCAAATGTAAAATTTCTTTGTGAACTTTCTCCGCCTTTATTTACCAGTACAGCCCTGTAAACTCCCTGCGGAAGACTGCCTTGAGGCAAAGCAAGACTTCTAGTGCCAATCCATTCTTTTCCGTCATACACATAACGCAGCCATTCATCGCTTTTTATATTCCAGCGAAGCTGTTCTCTGTCATGATAAAGGAATAATTCATCCAGGTTTTCTATTCCATCATCATCTTCCGGCAGAATAAAAAATGAAAAATATTCCTGCAGTCCGGCATCTCCCTGATACTGCACAAGCTGTAAAAAACCATAAGTAATTTTAGGTTCGGACATTTTACACGAAACAATTATTAATATAACAAACGCAGCTAAAGCAACCGGGATATATTTATTTATTCTTAAATTAATTTTCATATCTATTGTATAAAGTATAGATTGAATATAAAAAAAAGTCTACAATGATATTTATGAATATATGGTTCGCTACAAATAATAGGCACAAAAAAGATGAGCTTGCGGCAATTCTTGGCAGAGATTTAAAAATTCCGGCTGATGAAGGGTATTCATTTAACCCTGAAGAAACAGGTCAAACTTTTTATGAAAACTCTTTAATTAAAGCGAGGGAATTATATAAATTACTTGGAAAAAATGAAGTTGTTATAGCAGATGATTCAGGTCTTTGCGTTGACGGCCTTGACGGAAGACCTGGTGTTTTATCTGCCCGCTACGGAATGGAAAACGGAAAAAAACTGACAAGCCTCCAGCAAAATATAATGCTGCTTGACGAGCTTGGGGATAATTCTGTAAGAACCGCCCGCTTCGTATGCTCTATGGCGCTTTTACTTGACAACAATCGTTTTTACATTGTGCAGGAAACACTTGAAGGCGAAATTGTAGAAAAAAGCCAAATGAGAGGTGATGGCGGCTTTGGTTATGATCCGATTTTTTTTGTTCCGCATCTTAATTGTACTCTGGCACAAGCATCAGCAGATGAAAAAAATGCATTAAGCCACCGCGGTAAAGCCGGTAAGTTAATCGCTGATTTATTAATAAAAGTAACATAATGATAAAATGGCTAAAATCAATTTAATAAACGATCTTAACGAACCTCAAAAAATGGCAGTGACCAGTATCGAAGGTCCTGTTTTAATTATCGCAGGTGCGGGTTCTGGAAAAACAAGAGTTATAACTTACCGAATTGCATATATGCTGGAAAAAGGAATTACTCAATCTTCCATTTTGGCTCTTACTTTTACAAATAAAGCCGCTCGTGAAATGGAACATAGGATAAAAGAGTTAACCGCAAAAAAAATGCAAAGCCTTACTGTAAGCACATTTCATGCATTTGGACTGACCATTATAAAAGATAACAGCGAACTTTTAGGTTTTAGAAAGAATTTTTCTATATATGATGAAACCGACAAAATGACTTTAATAAAAGAATCACTTCGTGAATGTAAAATGTTTTCTCATAAAATAGATATTTATTTATTAAATCAATTTTTTTCCAAAATAAAAACAGGGTTAGTACAATGGAAGGAAAGCGCTAATCTTTTTGGAATGGATTTACAAAATGTATATAATGAATACCAGCAATCTTTAAAAATATATAATGCTGTTGATTTTGACGATCTTTTAACTATTCCACTGGAACTTTTACAGACTAATGCCGATGTTTTACAAAAATACAAAAACAAATACAAGTATATACTTGTAGATGAGTTTCAGGATACCAGTTTGCTTCAATATAAATTATTAAGATTGTTAACCAAAGATGAAAACGCCAATATTTGTGTAGTAGGAGACGATGACCAGTCTATTTATTCCTGGCGAGGCGCTAATTTTGAAAATATTTTATTATTCGAAAAAAACTTTCCAGCTTGTAAAGAAATTAAACTTGAACAGAATTATAGGTCAACTTCTGCAATATTAAACGCAGCTAACGGGGTTATATCACATAATACCGGAAGAAAAGATAAAGTTCTCTGGTCGCCTAAAGAAGGAGGAAAGCCTATAGAGCTTTATTATCCTGAAAATGAAACAGCCGAAGCGGAATTTATCGCAAGTCAAATCAGATCATTAATAATCGGCGAAAACTTTAAATACCGCGATTTCGGCGTTCTTACAAGAACAAATTCCCTTTCCCGCAATATTGAAGAAGCGTTCCTTTCGGAAAATATTCCTTACCGAGTATCGGGCGGAACAAGTTTTTTTCAACGTAAAGAAATTAAAGATATTACATCATATCTTAGAGTTATTGCAAATCCTGATGATGATGTAAGTCTTTTAAGGATTATTAATACTCCAAGAAGAGGTATTGGAAAAACAACAATTGCTTTATTAAATGAAACCGCGAAAAAAAACTCCATCAGTATATGGGATTCAATAACAAGATTAAATTACGCTCGTTCTCAGGGACAGCAAGGTCTTTTCCAGGAAAAAGGAGCTGCAACCGAAATAGAAGAATTTGCTGCCATGATAGAAAATTTTCGTACACTTTTACTGGAACGTCAGGAAGAAGACGGAAAACCATGGAAACTTTCACGATGTGTTTTAAAATTAATTAATGAAATCGATTACTGGAGCTATCTTGTTCTTGAACACGGCAAAGATGAAAAAAAAGCAAGATGGAAATACAGTAATATAGAATATTTTATAAAGATGATAGAAAACTGGGAATCTGATCCTGATAATCTTGATGCCGGGCTTTATCCCTGGCTTAATCGTATAAGCCTTATCACACGAGATGATGGAGAAGAAGACAACGAAAGCAAGGTGAATCTAATGACAATTCACAGCGCAAAAGGACTTGAGTTTCCTGTTGTTTTTATTGCCGGCGCAGAAGAGGGACTAATCCCTCATGAAAAAAGTCTGGAAGAATCCGGCGACAGCATTTCAGGAAACATCGAAGAAGAAAGACGGCTTTTTTATGTAGCGATTACAAGAGCCCGTGAAAAATTGTACATAACAAGCTGCCGCAGCCGCCGTCATCTTCAAAATACAAAAGAATGTAATCCTTCCCCGTTTCTTGAAGAAATACCAAAGGATTTACTTACATCTCATGTTAAAGAAAAAGATATAATAGACGATGATCAAGCTGAAAAATATATTGCTCAAATAAAAGCAATGCTTGGCTAGGATTTTTTAAAGTGTTACTTCATTAAATGGCGGAGCTTCCTGTAAAACCCTTGCGATTATTCTGTTGTTTTCAAGTAAAAGATCAGGATCATTTTCTAAAATCGAAAAAACATCATCACGGGCTTTTTTTAATTCTTCAAAATCACGCACCGGATTTGCAAGTCCTAATGAAAGATACCCTGATTGCTCTATACCTGTTATCTGTCCCGGACCTCTTATTTTTAAATCTTCTTCTGCAATAATAAAACCGTCTGAATTTTCAAGCATTACAAGCAGGCGATTTTTTGCATCTTCTGTATATTCATCGGAATAAACCAAAAAGCAATATGACTGCTCCTGCCCTCTTCCTACACGTCCCCGTAATTGATGGAGAGCAGATAAACCAAAGCGTTCGGCGTGTTCAATTACCATACAAGTAGCATTCGGCACATCAACTCCAACTTCTACTACGCTAGTAGCCGCTAAAATATTAATATCACCCTTTCTAAAATTATCCATTGTCTGTTTTTTTTCTTCATCAGGAATTTTAGAATGAATAAGAGCTACTTTGCTGTCCGGAAATATTTTTTTTGAAAGACGCTGCGCCATCGACTGCGCGTCTTTTATTTCTTCCCCGTCTGCTATCAGAGGGTAAACAAAATACGCCTGTCTTCCTTTTATTATTTCTTTTCGTACAAAATCATAAACTTTTTTTTCATTTGATTCTTTTGCAAGATGAGTTATAATTTGTTTTCTTCCTGGCGGGTTATCTTTAATAATAGATACATCCATGTCACCAAAAATTGTCAGCGCCAATGAACGCGGAATTGGTGTTGCACTCATCATTAAAAGTGCAGGTGAATCTCCTTTTGACATAATTAAAGAACGCTGAGTTACGCCAAAACGATGCTGTTCGTCAATTATAACAAGTTTTAAATTTTTGTATTCTACATCTTTTGAAAAAAGAGCGTGGGTTCCAATAACTATATCTACCATTGCGTTTTTTAAATTTTTCAAAAGTTCTTTTCTGCCTGCCGATTTTACATTTCCTGTAAGAAAAGCAATTCTAATTCCCATAGGTTCCAGCAGTTTAGCCGCATTTTCTGCATGCTGCCTTGCAAGTAATTCTGTCGGAGCCATAATCGCAGCTTGTCCTTTTTCTTCTACCGCTTTTAAGGCAGCCATGAATGAAACCAGTGTTTTACCTGAGCCGACATCTCCCTGTAAAAGGCGAGCCATTGGAATATTTGATGACATATCCTGATTAATTTCCAAAACTGCGTCCATCTGTCCTTTTGTTAATTGAAAAGGAAGCCTTTTTAAAAGATGCTGCTGCAGCGGCGTAAGAGAAATATTTATTTTATCATTTACATTTAAGATATTTTTTACATTTTTTTTTCTTTCTATTGTCCGTCTGGCGATCATTACTTCAAGATAAAAAAGCTCTTCATATATAATGGTTTTTTTTGCTTTTTCAAGCAAATCCATTGATGACGGATAATGAATTTCATTTATTGCATCTTTTTTCTGCAATAGATCATATTTTTCAATAATACCGGCAGGCAGTTCGTCTTCAACGCTGTTAATATATTTTTTTAAAAATATATCCGTAAATTTCCGAAAATCATTTTGATTTAATCCTGCAGTAAGCGGATAAACAGGTAATATCTTTCCAAAGTTTTTATTTGATAAAGGTGATCCGTAATTAAAAGAGCTCGATTGTATTTCTCCTTTTATATATTTAAATTTCCCCCAAATCATGTGTTTTGTTCCAACCTCAAATTGTTTTTCCATATAACTTCGTCTTTTTAAGTTAAAACACAATAATACAGCTCTAGCAGATTCATCTTCTATAAATAGCTTCATGGCTTTTGTATTTCCGTACCCCATAAATGTTCTGTCAATAACTGTAACTATTGTACAAACAATATTATTTTGAAAATCCTTTAAAGGAACAAGAACTTTTCTATTTTCCCAATCACGAGGATAATGTACAATAATATCTGAAACTGTGTTTATTCCAAGTTTTGAAAGATTTTGTACAGACGCTGCTTTAATTCCGCTGACTGCCTTAATCGGCTCCGTTATATTACGTAAAAACATTTTATTTATAAACCAGAAAGAAAACCGGCAAGTATTCTAACAATAAACCTTCCGCCAATCAATACAGCAATTAATAATAAAACCGATAAAATTAAACCTTGCATGTAATTTCCTATTCTTTTTCCAAAAAACAATCTATTAAAACGGTATAATATGGGTCCTGATATTGAATCTATTATCCTCCAAAAGGGGCTATAAATATTACGATTTGTAAAAAAAGCAATTGCTCTAAGAATAATTACAATAAGGCAAAAAATTACAATAAATTGAATAACTGACCATATCGAATATAATAAGATATTTAAAACATTGCCTAAAGTTAAACTTTCGGGTATTGCAAGCATAAAAAATATATTTTGCAATAGATAAAGAAACATGATTGCCACAATAACAGAAAAATCAATTACACCTACTCTTAAATTCAGATAACGTCTCCACCAGTTAAGGTATGGATCTGTTATTTTATTAATTATGGTTACAGGAGCGCCGCTTACAAAACCTCTAAACCAGGAAAATATAATACTGATAAATATCAATAAAGAATAAATTCCAATGACAATTGCAATAGATTGAAATATTAAACTCATTATTTCCTCCAAACATCCGCTACACAATTAATATTTTTTAAATCATCGATTATATTTTCATAATTTTCTGATGTAATATCCAAACCGCAGCTTGCCCTGATAATTTTTACAGGATTTTCTTCGTCATCAACAGGAATATGAATAAAAACAGTATGAGATCCGGAATTTTCCGCCAAAAAATCACGTAATTTATTTAACTCAATATTATTATCTGACGCTCCGTCTTTTAATTTAATATGAACTTCATCCGGTTTTTTTTCTGTAATTTTAACAATTTCCGGTTTTTCCGGAGTTTCTCCTGCCGCTTCTTTACGCGCAGCGCTTCTATTTAATTGCGGAAAATCCGCCATACTTGTAACTTTAAAACTTATTTTTTCAGGGTTACGTTCATTTTCTGGGTCTATACTTCCTTTAAACGCAGTAATTTCATCCAAATTTAAAAGATGTCGGCATTCTGCGTAAACTTTTGAGAAAAACACAAGATCAATTTCACCTTCAAAATCCTGTAAAGTACCGAAAGCCATGTCATTGCCGTTTTTATCTTTAAAATCACGCAGCGATTTTAAATAACCTATAATAGTATAACTGCCTTTTTTTGCATTTTGTATATATGAACTTTTTAAATCTGCCATGTAATCCCATGTAGTTTTATGTATTTTATTTTTTTCTTCCAGTTCTTTAACTTCTTTAACAACCGCATCTACTTCAAACCTGTTTACAATATTTTCCGCTATAAAACTGTACTTGTCTTTATCTTTTTGATAATCAATTTTGCCTTTTAATATCGAAACAGTGTCAGGTTTTATCAGGTTCATCATTCTTTCCCAGGGACCTGAAAAAAAAGTAACTTCGATTTCTCCGTTATAATCTGCAAGCACTGCAAAAGCCATTTTGGTTCCCTTTGCAGTAGTTACAGATTTAATATTTTTTATAATACCAACAAGAACACAGTTTCCGGGTTTTAAATTTTCTATCTGCGAAAGATTTACATTTACAACATCCTGCCATATTTGTTTATATTCATCCATCGGATGCCCTGAAAAATAAAAACCTATAAGCTGCTTTTCCAAATTTAATCTGTCAGTGCGGCTAATAGGCGCAAACTCTTCAAATTTATAATCAGGCATTTGTGTTTCATTTGAATCATCAAAAAGGCTTGTTTGCCCAAACTGCTGATCTTCTTTTTTTCTTAAAGCATATTCAACTGCTCTTTCCAAGTTGCCTTCCAGGGTTTCCCGCGTTACATTGAATTGATCAAAGGCTCCTGTCTGCACCAAAAGCTCTATAACTTTTTTACCGGCAGTTTTAATATCAACTTTGTCTAAAAAATCTGTAAAACTTTTATACGGCTCTTCCTGTCTTCCTCTTACAATTTCCTGAGCAGAAACTTCACCTAACCCTTTAATTCCCAATAACCCGTATACAATTCTTCCGTCTACAACGGTAAAAAGCCTGTCAGACCTGTTTACATCAGGCGGGTCAACAGGAATCCCCATCCTTCTTGCTTCGTCTATACAATTGGAAAGCCTGTCTTTGTCGGCGCTGTGTATATCGTTTGTAAGGTTAGCTGCCATAAACTCAGCAGGAAAATTGGCTTTTAGGTATGCTGTATGATATGCGATTACAGAATACGCTGCGGCATGACTTTTATTAAAACCATATCCGGCGAATGGAACCAGCATATCATAAATTGTGCTTGCCTTTGCCTGTGAAAATCCCTGTTTTGCAGCTCCTTCCAAAAATGGTATTTTTTCTTCATCAAGGATTTCTTTTTTCTTTTTTCCCATTGCACGGCGCAAAATATCTGCTTTACCCATGCTATAACCTGCAATAATCCTTGCAACCTGCATTACCTGTTCCTGGTAAACAATAACTCCGTATGTTTCTTTAAGAATTCCTTCCAGGCTTGGATCTGGATATGTTATCTGCTGCTTTCCGTTTTTGGAATCGACAAAACGCGGAATATTCTGCATGGGTCCCGGGCGGTACATGGCATTTAATGCGATTAAATCTTCTATGGTATTCGGCTTTGTTTGCTTTAGAATATCCTGCATACCGTCTGATTCAAACTGGAATACTCCGAAACTGTTTCCTTCGCCTAACATTTTAAAAGTTTTTTTATCATTTTCATTTTGATCTTTAACACAAAAATCTTTATACTTTCCGCCGCGCTGGCGTATTAATTCTTCCGTGTGTTTTATAACATCAAGTGTTTTAAGACCTAAAAAATCCATTTTTAAAATACCGCATGATTCCAGATAATCCATACTGTACTGAGTCGCAATACCGCCCAGTTTTCCTGTTTTTGAATCTTCTCTTTCCTGATAAAGCGGAATTAAATCTATTAAAGGATACTTCCCTATTACAACTCCTGCAGCATGAATCGATGAATGGCGGTTAAGTCCTTCCAGTTTACGCGCAAGCGCGAATAATTCTGTATAACGCAGATCATTTTCAAGTTCTTTAAGACGCGGTTCGTTTTTAAACGCTCCTTCCAGCGTCATACCCGGAGTTCTTTGAATAAGTTTTGTTATCATATCAGATTCAGGAATTGAAATTCCTAAAGTTCTTGCAACATCTTTTATTACCTGTTTTGCTCCTAAAGTTCCAAATGTGATTATCTGCCCTACTCTTTCTTTACCGTATTTTTCTGTGACATAATTTTTTACATCATTTCTGCCGTAATTTGCAAAGTCAATATCAAAATCAGGCATTGATATACGTTCGGGATTTAAAAATCTTTCAAATAAAAGACCGTATTTTATAGGATCAATATCCGTTATGCGAAGAGAGTACGCAACTATGGAACCCGCTCCAGAACCCCTACCGGGTCCTACAGGGATTTCATGTTCTCTTGCATATTTTATAAAATCCCAAACAATTAAAAAATAACCTGTAAAACCCATACTGATTAATATATCAAGTTCAAAATCTGATCTCTTTTTTATATCTTTCCATGCTTCAGTATCACTTTCCATTTCTTTTTGGTAACGTTTTTTAAGCCCTTCATTTGCAAGGTGGCGCAGATAATCATCGGTATTATTAAACCCTTGCGGGATTTCAAAATCGGGAAGATACTGCGGCAGTTCTTTTACTTCGATATTCGGAACATCTGTATTACAGCGATTTGCAATTTTTACGGTGTTTTCAACAGCTTGCGGATAATCCTTAAAAAGTAAAACCATTTCATCTGCTGATTTAAAATAAAACTGATCGCCGAAATATTTTTTACGCTTTTCTTCGGTACGTACTTTTGCAGTTCCAATACAAAGCAGGATATCATGCGCAATATAATCATCTTTTTCAAGATAATGAACATCGTTAGTTGCAACTAAAGGTATGCCGGTTTTGGCGGAAATTTCTATAATTTTTTCGTTTATCTCTTTTTGAGATAAATCACTTTCACGCAGCCATTCGGATGTAATGCCATGATCCTGTATTTCCAGATAAAAGTTAGGTTCGCCTTTTTCATCTTTTCCGAAAAGATCACGGTAAAAAAGAGCTTTTTTAACCGCATCTTCCATCTTGCCGTTCATTATAAGGCGCGGTATTTCGCCTGAAATACATGCGGAAAACGCAATTATTCCTTCGTGATATTTTGATAATAATTCTTCATCTATACGAGGGCGATAATAAAAACCTTCGGTATATGCATACGAACACAGTTTTACAAGATTTTGATAACCCTTTCTGTTTACCGATAAAAGAATTAAATGATAATATTTATTTTCGTGTTCCATTCCGCTTTTATCAAAACGGGAACCGGGAGAAACATAAACTTCGCAGCCTATAATCGGTTTTACCTTGTTATCAAATTTTTTACACGCTTGAATAAACTCCATCGCTCCGAATAAATTTCCGTGATCAGTCAGGGCAAGGTGGGACATACCCAGTTCTCCGGCTTTTTTAACCAAAGATTCAATGGAAACTGCTGCGTCTGCAAGTGAATAGTCAGAATGTACATGAAGATGGACAAAATTTGCCATATTTTTGAATTTTACCTTGAAATGAGGTTTGGGACAAGGGAGCCAAACCTTTACTTTAACTTCCTATATTGACTTAGAAAAGTTCATGCAATATATTATAAAAATGTTGTTTTTAAAAAAGTTTTTATATTTGTTTGTTATCTTCTTTGCATTATTTTCATGTAATAGACAAGTTGACAGTACAAATATCGATCCTTCGGGAAGGCGCACAGTAAATGTTACTCAATATGATGATTCGAATGTAATCAAACATGCTCTTGTTATAGGTAACGGGAATTATACCGCAATTTCCGGATTAAGGAATCCTTTAAATGACGCAAATGATATAACTGCCGCATTACAAAGACTTGGTTTTACTGTAGATAAAATACTTAACGGAAATCTTGATCAAATGGAAAATGCAATTGTTTCATTTAAAAATAAACTTAGTGCCAATAAAAACACATACGGATTTTTATTTTACGCAGGTCATGGGGTTCAATCCAACGGAGAAAATTATCTTTTACCTGTTGATATAAATATACAAAGCGAAAGTTTTTTAAGAGTGCGCGCTGTCAATGTCCAGGTTATGCTGGATGAATTAAACAGCGCCGGAAATATTTTAAATGTCGTAGTCCTTGATGCTTGCCGTGATAATCCTTTTAGCTGGAGCCGCTCTTTAACCCGCGGTCTTATTGCAGTATCAAACCAGCCGGCAGACAGCATAATTATTTATGCAACAAGCGCAGGTTCTGTTGCTTCAGACGGCACTGGCAGAAACGGTCTTTTTACTTATCATCTTTTGCATAATCTTGAAAATCCTGAAATTGACGTTAATGAAATATTTCGCTTAACGGGTGCTGATGTATCACAGGCAAGCAACAGACAGCAAATACCTGCAATTTACAGTCAATATTTTGGAACAGCGTTTCTTGGCTCCCGTCCTGCTGCATCAGTACAAGTTACACCTTCCGCTGCATCAACATTAGGTGTGCGTCCTGTATTTGAAGGTTTTGTCCGCATACCGGAAGGTACTTTTACTATGGGTAGTCCTGAAAGTGAAGAAGGACGCATATCGGACGAAGGTCCTCAAAGACAAGTTTCATTAAGTTCATTTTATATGAGTACATACATGGTAACACATAGCGAATATAGTGAAATAATGGGAACAGAAGTTGATCGTTTTAATTTTAATTTTGCTGTTGAAGTAAGCTGGATTGATGCTATAGAATATTGTAACAGACGCAGTTTAAGAGACGGGCTTACTCTTGCTTATACAATAAACGGTGTTGGTAATAACAGAACAGTTACATGGAATAAAAACGCAAACGGATACAGATTGCCTACAGAAGCCGAATGGGAATATGCCTGCCGAGCAGGGACAAAGACACCATTTTATACAGGAGACAGATTATTATCAAATCAGGCAAATTTTGGCGGGGGAAAAAAGCAGGTTGGTTCTTATGCACCTAACCCATGGGGTTTATATGATATGTACGGTAACACTCGTGAATGGTGCTGGGACTTTTATGGAGCTTACCCAAATATAGATCAAACAAATCCAACTGGAGCTTCAACCGGAACTTTTCGTGTAATGCGTGGAAGCGATGTCTGGGCAGTAGCTGATCAAAGACGTTCAGCATCTCGAAGTTACGGATATCCTTTTAGCCCTGATGGAAGAAATAATATTGCAGGTATCAGACTTGTACGTTCGGAATAAAATGAATCGAGGTTTTATATGAAAAAAATTTTATTAGTCCTTTTATTCACTTTATTTTACACATTAATTTATGCTCAAACTAACGTAACAGTTACAGGAGTTAATGGTCAAAATACGTTTACTTTCCAGATGAACACTCCTGACCCTGCGATTAGGCAGCTGCCGAGGGAAATAACATCGCTTAGGCAAAATAATACAGATGAGTTTATCGTACAATTAGTTCAATATATTAAAGAAAACGCAACCTGCGATTTTGATCTTGTAAAAAAATTACATGATTGGGTAGCTTTAAATATAAGCTACGATACGCAGTCATATTTTTCAGGGCGGCATGCTTCACAGAGTTTTAATGATGTTATAAGGCGCGGAAGCGGTATTTGCGCAGGTTATTCGCAAGTATTAAAATATTTTTGTGATTTACTTGAAATTGAATGTACAATAGTGGAAGGATACGCCCGCGGATTCGGGAGAAGTTTATTCAGAACAGAAGATGTAAATGTTTCAAATCATTCCTGGAATATAGTAACCATAAACGGTAAACGTTTTTTAATTGATTCTACATGGAACGCGGGTTATATAGAAGGGCGAACCTTTAATGCAAGGTACAGAACCGATTATCTTTTTACAGACCCGTCAATTTTTATTTACGATCATCTTCCATTAAACAGATCTCATCAATTACTTGATCCTCCGCTAACTTCTAGCGAATTTGAATCGCTGCCGTTTCTTGATATGCTTTTTTTTCAGTCAGTTAAAACATGGACAAATCTGCCAAGGGTAAGTCATATTAAAATTAATGACACACCGGAAATTGATTTTGTTTTAAATGAAGGATATGAATTCGGTTATCAGTGGATTAGGTTAGCCGGAAATACAACAACTACAATCAGCAGAACCTACCCGCAGCTGGCAGACACTTACCGTGTAAATATTCCAAGATTTCAGAGCGGCAGTTATATATTGCGCATCTATATAAGAAAAGCCGGGGACAGTCTTTACTGGAGCTGCGGTGATTTTGGTTTTAACGTAACAAGATGATTATTCACCCCACCCTTCAGGGAAAAGTATTAATTCAACAGCATTTGTATCTAATATTTGGCGGCATAGCTCTTGTACATCCTGCGGTGTAACAGCTCTTATCGCATCCGGTCTTAAATTAAGCCTGTTAAGCGGCGTATTATAAAGTACAGAAGAATTTGCGAAACTTCTTGCGATATGCATGTTTTGCTGCATAGACCTGTCATGTCCCATTAATAATGCTTCTTTTGCCATATTAAATGTATCAATGTCCAAAGGCTGCCTGAATATATCCATTATGTTTTGTCGAACAGCGCTTATTAATTCTTCTACCCTGTTTGGACTGCACATAAAATAAACGTTAATACCTTTAGTACCTATAGGTATAACAGAAATAGATGAACCTGCAGATATTGAATAAACACCGCTTAGATTTTCACGTATCTCATCTGACAATAAAATTTGCAAATATTCAGATAAAACATCAGAAATTTGATTTTTCTGTTCGTTGAATCCTTCATGTTCAGGAACAAACCATCCTAAATAAACAATTGATCTTTCATCAATTCCTTTATTAATTATTCTTCTTCCCGGCTGCGGATGTGTTATACCGGGGTTTACCCATGTATTCATTGAACGCGCTGGCGGAATTGAAGCGATATAAAGTGCAGTCAATTCCCTTATAATATCAGGATTTATATTTCCTGTAAAAATAAATGTATAATCTGCCGGGTTAATGTAATTATTTAAATAATCCCGAGCCTGTATTATGGAAGCTCTGTTTATATCGTCATAACCGAGGCTTTGGAACAACGGATGACTGTTAAGTATATTGTTTAATTCCCACATAAAAACATTTTGCGGATTTTCCATTTGATGAATCAGGCTTGTTTTATATTGATCGAGCATTGCAGTTATAGCTCTTTCATCCAATCGCGGGTTTGTAAAGAAAAGGTGAAGCATTTCAAATAATGTATTAAAATCCTGTGTTGTAGACGAACCTTGTAAACCTCTGAAATAGTCAGAACCAAAAAATGAAATTGAAACTTGTTTACCTGCCAATTTATTAATTAATTCCATTCTTGAATATTGTCCAAGCCCTGAAGCATTAAGCATATCCGCAAGAAGTTTTACAGAAACAATATTATCAACTGCTGCGCTTGAAGACCCTCCCTTTGCCATTGCGTAAAATACTATTTCATTATTCCTGTTTTCTGTTTCTTTATAAATTACTGTAGCGCCGTTTGATAATCTTAAAGTAACAGCTCCTGTCTGTTCATCTTTTGTTTCAGAAATAATTGTTCCAGGTGTTGGAAGCTGTTCAAGTAATTCACTTGAAAATATTTCATTTTGCCTTGGTCTTATCTGAGCGTTTTGTGTTTCTCTGAAAATTGCTCTTATCCTGTTTGCAGACGGCAGAGTATGCGCTTCAGCTAAAGGCGCGATTAAAAATACATTTACATCATTAGCGGAAAAATAATTTCTTACTGTTCGGCTTATTTCTTCCAAATCAATACCGGGAAGCATTGCATTTACCGTGTTTAATTCCCATTCAATACCTGCAAAATCTTCTCCGTACAGAAAATGACTTACAAAACTATTTAAAAAAAGGCGTGATTCTCCTCTGTCTTTTTCTGATAACGATCTTTCTAAATTAGATACAAGATTTAATTTAGCGCGTTGAAGTTCACTTTCTGTAAATCCAAAACGGCTAATCGATTCTTTTTCCATAAGAAGTTCTATTAAAGCCTGTTCTGCGCTTGCTGTTTTCGGCTGTGTTCCTAAAACAAAAAATTGAGAGTTAACCCACTGCCACATATTTGTCCATGAACCGCTTGATGCAGATTCCGGGTTTTCATATACTTCTTCAAAACGCATGGAAAGCATTTGATTAATTAATATATGTATTATTTTTTCCCGGAAGTACGGAATTGTTCCTCTTGGCGCACCTTGTCTTTGTTTGTAATAAATATTAAAACTTGTCGCTGTAAGTTCCGGGTCAGTCATAATTTCTACATTGAAATTACCGTTTTTCGGAGGCGGCAGATCATGTATAGGACGGTTTACAGGTCTTCTTGAGGCAGGCATGTTAAAATGACCGGCGAGCTCCGCTTCCAGCGCTTTACCGTCAAAATCTCCGACAAAGATAAGCGCCATATTGTCGCTTGTATACCATCTGTCATAAAACGCTTTTAATTGCCGCGGTGTAGCTCTTTCTATGCTCCTGGCAAGACCAATTACATCTCTATTCGCATAATCGCTTCCCCTGAAAAGAATTGGAAAAACAGTTTTACGAACTCTGTCCATTGGTCCTAACCTTGCTCTTATTTCTTCTAGAACAACAAGACTTTCGCTATGAACATCCTCTGGATTAAAACTAACAGAATGTGTCCAGTCATCAAGGATCGCAAGAGCCCTGTGCGGAATTCTTTTAATACCGTTTTCGGTTTCTATTGGTATATCAAAGTGATAAACTGTTTCATTATATGATGTGTATGCATTTGCATCGGGTCCAAAACGCATTCCAAGCGAACGTAAATAATCGATTAATTCCATTTCCGGAAACCTTGCAGTTCCTTTAAATGCCATGTGTTCGACAAAATGCGCAAAACCACGTTCATTGTTTTTTTCCAAAACCGAGCCTGCATTAACAACAAGCGCAACATGTGCCCTATTTTGCGGAAACGAGTTTTCCAGAATAAAATAGCGCAGTCCATTAGGCAGCGTTCCGGTTATTGCTTCATTTATTAATGGAACTTTCTGTGCATCGGCATAGTTATTATCTAAAGCAGGTTTTGTAGCACAAGTTAAAACAAAAAAGGCAGCCAGAAAAACGGCAATTAATTTAATGGTTTTCATAGAGGTATTATATAGTATTTGGTTGTGTTTATTCAATAAATATGATATATAAATATAAGAGGATAATCATGCTTGAAAATGAATATGAATTCTACGGAAATAACAGGTCAGAAATACGCAAAAAATTCCTTGGTAAACATATTGTTATTGTCGGAAATCAGGTTATTGCTTCCTACGACAACCTTGAAGATGCTTATAAAGAGACTATAAAAACCTATTCTCCAGGCTCCTTTATGCTCCATCATGTTCCCGAAACCTTTGAAGGCGAAATCGGGCATATTTAATTCATTAAAAAGTATACCTATTACTTTTAAATTTTTTGTGATACAAGTGGTATCGAGAAGTTTTTAACTTTGGTTGCTTTAAAGCGCTTGTCATACGATATCTTGTATCCCCAATATTATTTAACTATTGCCTTTTCTCTAACTCTGCTTTCAAACGTGCAATTTCTGCTTTATTTTCAGCATCAATAACCTGCCACCTTTCACGCTCTCGTTTTTCGCCTTTTTCAATCCCTCTAATTTCACCTCTAATTTCACCTATCTCTTCGGAAGTAAGTCTGTCAGACTCTCTATCAGTTTCATACATTCGACGGCTTCGAAGCCTCGCTCGTTCATGTTCGTCTTTGCTTATTTCTCGTAATAATGTAGCTGCCATACCTATCTCCTCTTTACTGTTTATTATATCATTTATTAGATTTCTTTGCTCTATATCAGGAGCAAATTTAAAGAAAATTGACCACATCTCAAATGATGTCATATTATTAACTGGTTTTGTTAATAAATCATTTAGTTTATTTAACTCAATTATCACCATGTTAATCTGGTCGCTTAATTGTTCACCATTTTGCTTTCTTAACGAAAATCTGTGAATAAAATCATTACAATATGGAAAAACAGGGTGTACGGAAAAAGTAGCTTGATATGTTCTTACCAAATCCTTGTATTTTATTCCTTTTGATTTCTGTGATGAATGTAAATCAGCCAGATAATAGATGTATTTGTTTATAAAACTACGGTTTATTTCTCCAATATTAACCCTTTCTTCACAGTGCATTTCGACATCTACTTGATCTCCATTTTCTACGGTACAGTTTACATCAAAACGTTCTGATTTTTCTTCAATGTCCATAACAGGCAGTTCAATATTCCGTATCTGTACATCTATGACAGGTCGTTCAATTACAGTAGATACGATGTCAATTAGTACTTGTTTTGCATCAGGATGAGTAAGCAGCGCTTTAAATATACGGTCGTCATACGGCGGAAGCAGGTCTGCGTCCTTTTCGATAAATTGTATTTTTTTCATATTTTCCCCCAAACAAGGTTTTTTTAAGTCAGACAAAAGCCTGACTTTTTCATACCTATATATGGCGTGAATATGCTGTGGCGCATGACTGAAAATGAGAAAAAATGAAATTTATTTAAAATTCCTAAAGGTGACTTGCAAAAATCCTTGCCAGCTCAGGATGGCAGAAATCTCGACAATCCTTTATAGCTCATCCAGCGCAAAGATAATTGTTAAAAATCCTATATAAATGATAATTTTATTTATTTTATAATGAACGCTGGATACACTAACATATCTATTGTGAAAAGCAGCCATATATCGCCGTCAAGTCTTTTCGCTGTTCACCTTATGATGATTTTTCTAACAAATTACATTATTTCTTTTCTTCCATCTCCATATATTTTATATTTATAACCATCTTCATCATCTATAATAAAATGATCATCATACATAATAACACGTTTACCGTCTTTCAAATTATATCTCTGAGTCCATAACAATTCACCAGTATAATCATCAAAAGCGTAAGCTCTTTCATCAAATGCTGTAATAAAAATATTATCAATATAGAAGAATTCTCTTAAACGATTTAAAACATCAGGATATTTTTCAAATGTTATATCTTCTTTTGTATTAATATTAATTACATGAACATATCCTACACTGCCTCCAGATAAGTATTGAATACTAATGCAAATTCCAAGTAAATTATTTTTATGATAAATAAATAAACCAATATCGTCAGAAAAAGGATGATCTTCGCTAACATCCATGAAGCTAAATATATTATTACCAAATTCAAAAGTTCCATTTTTATTAATTTTTAAATCTGTATCTTCAATTATTGTTAATTCAAAAGGTAAAGAATCACTAAAATATTTTGTTTCTCTTCTGCGTGGATTTATATTTTCTTTTATTATTTCATCAAATAATCCGTTAATTTCTTCATTTGTTAACCCATTTCTTAACAATCTTGAATGTGCCGTATCTTCTCCTCTGCGAATCTTTTTATGATCTTCTACCCATATAGGAGTAGCTTTATTACAATAATTCCATAGTCTTTCTTTATCATTCCAAAGTTCTCGTGAAATATATAGTACTTCATTTTTTAAATAGTAGTCCTCATTAAATGCATCTAAAACAAATATTATATACTCTTTATATTCTTCCGAAAAATCCTTGGAAAAAATATATTTTTCTTGTTTATAATCTCGTTCAATTTTTTGAAACTCTACATATCCTCCGCATCCTATTAATAAGATAGATAAAAAAATTATAAAAATTTGCTTCATATTTCTTCTCCTATCTTCTCCTTTTTTTCCATTTTATCCTGATATATACCTTGCCGAGGTTATATCATCAACTTCTGCCATTTCATTATCCAGCATTTCCTTGCGGTATGCTTTTTTCTGTTTTTCTTTTAATTTTTCTATCGCTTTTAAATCTTTTTGCGCTTCAAGGTATAAAGCCCGTTTTTCATCAACAACAATTTGCGCTTGAGCCGCTTGAGCCGCCAATTTTTCAGCTTCCTGTTCAAGGCGTAAAATATATAAGTCCCAGGAAGCCATATCCAAAGGTTCATTAAACCGCTGGAAAGCTGCCTGATGATGTTTTACGGCAGTTTCTTTTATTTTATTTTCGATCATGTTTAATACGCTTATTGCCTGTCCTAAAGCTATCTTACATTCTTCTTCCTTATATTTTCTTAATTGGAGAACTTTTTCCAATGGAAACTTAAATCTTTTCATAATTTTAATTTGTCATGGAAGAAAATAAAGCAGCTACGCTGTTTAATGCCATAGTATTGTCTTCTATATTTGCCGGTTTTATTATTTCATTTGATTTAGTTTCTTTTACTCTTGGACGTTTGACTGCCTGTATTTCATTGTTATCTGTCATTTCTTCCTGCGGGATATTAACGCCGGTTATAGCTGAAAGACCTTCCAATGTTTCTTCAAGTGATGAAGGTTCATCAACATCCTGTATTAAAAATTTCTCGATATAACCATGTTTTGCTATTGCTTCGTCTATTTCAGGATTGGAACCATGATGATAAGCTCCTACATTAATTAAATCTTCTGCTTTTGCATAAGCTGCCATATTTCTGCGTATAATACCTGCCGCTTTTTTGGTTGCTTCTCCTGTTACACTTGGAGCAAGACGCGAAATACTGTCTAAAATATCAATTGCAGGATAATGATAACCTTGTGCAAGATCACGGGAAAGAACAATATGCCCGTCAAGAATTCCTCGCACTGTATCGGCAACCGGTTCATCCATATCATCACCATCAACAAGTATTGTGTAAAAGCCTGTAATGCTGCCTTTGTCTGAAGTACCCGATCTCTCCAATAACTTCGGCATCGAGTCAAACATACTTGGCGGATAACCTCTTTGTGCAGGAGGCTCTCCGGATGCAAGCCCAATTTCTCTCATAGCTCTGGCAAAACGCGTAACAGAATCAAATAAAAGCATAACATCTTTTCCCTGATCCCTGAAATATTCGGCAACGGCAGTAGCGACATAAGCGCCTCTAAGACGTGCAAGCGGCGGAGAATTTGAAGGAGTTACTACTAATACGCTTCTTGCTAATCCTTCGGGTCCTAAATCATTTTCTATAAAGTCATTTACTTCTCTTCCGCGCTCTCCTATAAGAGCTACAACGTTAACATCTGCAGTAGTGTTACGTGCAATCATACCAAGCAGGGTCGACTTTCCGACACCGGAACCTGCGAAAATTCCAAGGCGTTGTCCTTTTCCTACTGCCAAAAGTCCGTCTATTGCCCGTACACCTGTTATTATACGTTCTGTAACACGCCGTCTTGTCAGCGGATCAGGAGGGCTTGTTAACGCAGGATACATAAATTCAGACGCTATTTCTCCTTTATCATCTATTGGATTTCCAAGCGCATCTAGAACTCTTCCCAATAATCTGTCTGATACAGGAACTTCCAAACGAGAACCTAAAGCTATAACACGATCTCCTATTTCAATACCATCTGTTTCTTCATAAGCCATTAATTGAACAGTTTCATCTTTTAATCCGACAACTTCCGCTCTTATTATCCCTCTTCCTTTAGGAGCAACAATTCTGCATATCTCTCCGATAATTGCCTGAGGACCTTTACTTTCAATTAATAATCCCTGTACTTTGGAAACTTTGCCTACATACTTTATTGGATCTGTTTTATTTGCTGAATCCAGATATTTATTAAACAAAATTGTATCTATATCAGTCATGTCCCCCCCCAAGTATTACGGACTAATCTGTTTTTCTTTTAAAATGTTTTTCCATTTTACTCGTAATAACTTTGTCCGAATCTCTTTTACCTTTTGTAGCCATTGTAGCCAAAGCAGCCAATGCAGCAGAAGCTGTAAGAGCGGCGCTTGCACCCTGTGACAGTTCACTTTCATCATCTTCATCATCTGAAGCAAAATCTGTTTTGTTTTCCGGCATTCCCATAAGATTTGAAGCCGCAGCAAGCCCTGCATTTAAATTTGCGGTTCTTACTATTGGTGGCGGCAAGTTTTCCTTAATACGTGATCTGATAGGTGAAATTTCCAAAATTTTATTTTCCAGTTCGGCAAGCTGACTTGCTATACGAGCATCAATTTCACCAAAATCAGTTTCAATAATACAGCCGCCCAAATCAACAGAACTGTCTTCCATTACGTGAATTGTATCAACACTTTCGATTTGTTTAATAAAATCCTGTTTATGTTCTGTAACAAGTTTTAAATCAGCAAGATTAACTCTTATTATTACGCTTCCTTTGGCTTTAACTTTACGAAGTGCTTCGATGACATTATAAACAATAACATCACGCTGATTTTCAGAAATTACTTTTATTACTTTTCTTGATATTAAAAGAACAAGATCAACTATTTCTTTTTCTGTTTCTTTTAAAATCTCTCCTCTTTTATCCTGCGCACGTTCAAGCATAACCTGAGTTCTTTGAATTAAATGATCAACCTCTGTTTTTCCTTCGGTATAACCATCTTCTCTTCCTTCTACTCTTCCCTGTTCTCTTGCTTCTTTGCGCTCCCCTTCAAGCGATTGCCTTATTTCATTTTCAAGTTCATTTGCTCTAGTTTGAGCGTCAGAAATTATCTGCTCTGCTTCCGCTAGTGCCTGTTGTTTTATTACCTGCGCTTCGTCAGTTTGTCTTTTAACTTCTGCGAAAGCCGCTCTCTGCGCTTCCTGGACAATGTTTTCAGCTTCATTCCTTGCACTTTCAAACATTCTTTCTTTTTCATTTTCCCACTGAGCTTTAAACATTTCCGCTTCACGGCGAAGGTCATCTGCTGTAGGACCTGTGTATTCTTCTACACTGGTAATATCTTCTTCTATTTCTTCTACCGCAGCAAAATGTGAAAGCTCGGAATAAGATGTGGGAGAATCAATAACGATTTTATCAGTAAGCGCCACCAATTCATTTGGTCTGAAAACAGCCTTTAACATAATTTATCCTCATAATAAATTAAGAATATTAACCACAGAGGACACGGAGGAACACGGAGTTTTAATACGAAGGTTTTTTCTTCCTCCGTGAAACTCTGTGTACTCCGTGGTTAAATCTTCTTTAACACACAGTGTTACACAACCAATTCATCTTCACCGGCGCGTGCTACAACAATTTCGCCTGTATCTTCAAGGTGTCTGATAATCGAAACTATTTTCTGCTGCGCTTCTTCTACGTCCTTCAAGCGTACAGGACCCATGTACTCCATGTCTTCCTTAAGCATACTTGCTGCGCGTTTTGACATGTTTTTGAATATTTTGTCCTGAACTTCGGAGTCAACAGACTTAAGCGCTTTTGCAAGTTCTTGCGAGTCGACTTCGCGCATAACTTTCTGAATGGCGCGATCGTCGAGCATAACAATGTCTTCGAATACGAACATTCTCTTTTTGATCTCTTCTGCAAGTTCGGGATCTTCGTCTTCGAGCGCTTCGATAATCTGCTTTTCAGATGCACGGTCAACAAGGTTAAGAATTTCAACGATACTTTCAACACCGCCTGCCGCTGTGTAATCTTCGCTTGATAGTGAAGACAATTTCTTTTCAAGAACACGTTCTACTTCGCGTAAAACTTCAGGACTTGTTCTGTCCATTGTTGCGATACGGCGCGCGACATCACTTTGAACTTCATGCGGCAGGTTCTGTAAAATTACAGAAGCCTTTCCCGGTTCAAGGTATGCAAGAATAAGCGCGATTGTCTGCGGATGTTCCTGCTGAATAAAGTTTAAAAGATGCGCAGGGTCTGTGCGGCGGATAAAGTCGAAAGGACGAACCTGAAGACTCGATGTTAACCTATTGATTATATCGATTGCCTTCTGGCTTCCAAGTGATTTTTCCAAAAGCTCTCTTGCGTAATCAATACCGCCGGTGGAGATAAATTGATTAGCCATCATTAATTCCTGAAATTCCTGCAGGATAGCATCTTTTTGTTCAGCGTCTATCGTTTCAAGACGCGCAATTTCGAATGTTAGTGTTTCAATTTCATCTTCACGCAGATACTTGAAAATTTCCGAAGAAATTTCTGAACCTATTGTTACTAAAAATATTGCAGCCTTTTGGCGGCCTGTATATTCTTTTACACCTTTCTTTTTGGAGCCGCCTACAGCAGCTCCGGGTTGTAATCCAGTTTTTGACATAAACTATTCCTCCAATAACCAGGTTCTGATAAGCTGGGCAGCGTCTTCCGGATGTTCTTTTGCCATATTGATGGCGCTTTCCATCAATTCCATCCTTGTACGTTCTTCCAGCGAAATGGATACATCCATTCCTTCCTGTTCAGCTTCAGCCATTGCACTCTCACGCAGCATCTGTTCACGTCTTGCTCTTTCTTCTTCTGCAAGCCTTTTGCGTCTTTCAATCTCGCGAGAGATCATTCTAAACAGCATAAAACCAAATAATATTAATGTCAAACCGACAACAAATACAATAACTGTTGTTTGAACCTGCTTCTTTCTGAAGTAAGCAGCGTCTTCTTCACGATGTTCATAAGTTCTGTCAATCTGGATATTTGTAACAATAACAGAATCACCTCTTGCCGAACTAAAACCGATAGCACCTTTTACAAGGTCTTCTGCTCTTCGTAAATCTTCTTCAGAAACAGGGAAATATTCTCTTTCTATTGAACCGTCAATTCCAATAATCGGATTTCCTTTAGTATCGAATTTCCATCTCCATGATCCGTCTATATTTACGGAAACTGTTACACGATCCATTGAAGGACTTTTTTCTGTTAAAATTTTCTTTACATTAACAGCTTCATTATGAGTATTAGTTCTTGATGTCATTCTGCCATAAAGATTACTCATGTCTCTAAAAGACGGAGCTACATGTCCTTCAACACCTGTTGGACCTTCGGGATTAAACCCTGTTCCTTCGAATGTCGTATCTGAAGAAGATCGAGACAATGTTATAGATTGAATACGCTCTTCATCATCATAAGCAAGGCCGGGTGTTCTTGGTTTCATTATAATCGGGGAATATTCAGTTGCGTCAATTGATTTTTGAGACATATCCATTTCTATTTTTATGTTAAGATCCCTGACACGTTCAGCTGTAAATATTCTCTGTAAAGAAGATAATATTTCTTCTCTGTAATGTTCTTCCTGCCTTCTTATTTGCTTTTGTTCCTGATCGATAAGAGCAAGCCTGTCGGCTGCAGCCATTCCTTCAAAATCGTTAAGTATAACACCCCTGTGATCTGTAATTACAATATTTTCAGGGTGTAATCCTTCTATCGCCAATTGAATTAGTTTTTGTATACCTTCAATTTTTCTGCGGTTTTGGGGGAATGATGTTATATCACTTCCGGGTTTTGGAGTTAAACGAACACTTACGCTCGGCGGATTTCGCTCTGAACGGAACATCCTGTCCTGAGGCCAGACAATTTGAATTCCGACATCATCAATATCATCAATTGCTCTTATATGTTCAATGAGCATTCTCTGATGCGCCCGCTGTAAATTTACATTACGCTCTAAATCGGTGGTAGTCCATCGTTCTCTGTCGAAAACTTCCCAGGGATTAACTCCTGAAGGAATTAAATCTTCTCTGATAAGAATTGCTCTCATTCGCCTTGCAGTAGCGGCATCTGCAACCTGCACTAACCCTGTCGGTGTTGCACTAACGCTGACATTTTCTTCGTTAATACGAAGCATAATTCTTTCCAGCGCTGCTTGATCCCTTATTGGCGCGTCAATAACAGAAACTAAAACAGGTGTAGCTGAAACTCTGAATAGCGCTATTATACCGATAAGTACTACGATTAAAATAGCGCTAATAATCAGCCGCTGCTGCATCGACCATCCTGCCCACAAAGCTGTAGCCTTGGTCATAACCTTTTTGAAAAATTCGTTCATTTCTCCCCTCCCCAAAAATATATTATCTTGTATTTATTAAATCTCTCCAGCTTTGTACCAGTCTGCTTAAAATGTTGCGTGTAATTCCCAAAGCCATGCTCGCTTCTGCTTGTGCGATTGTAATGTCGTGAATATCAACAGAACCCGGATTAATAATCGCTTCTTTTTGTAAATCACTGGCGTTTAACTGCGCTGCCGAAACTTTATCAAGCGCTTGAAGCATAGCATCTTCAAATGTTCCGGCTCCTGTTATACCGTTAGCGCCTACAGTATCTCTTAATAAAAGGATATTTCTTCCGCTGCCGGAATAAGGACTGTCCGGCGGAAGCATATGGCTCGGATGAGTACGATTTAAAACAGTACCGTAATTTTTCGCAGCTGAAGCTGTAACATAAGATTCGTTATTAAAAATTGTCATGAAACCCTCCCAAAAAAATAATTATTTTATCTTGCTCCAATATCTAAAGCTCTTTGGAACATAGCTTTTGATCCTTCAATAATGGCAGCGTTCGCTTCATAAGATCGTGAAGCAGAAATCATATCTACCATTTCTGTAACAACATCAACATTAGGCATTTCTACATAACCTTCCCATCTGCCGGTTAAAATAGCATCGGGATGTGTAGGATCGTATACATAACGAGGTTCTGTAGAACGATCTTTTTGCACTTCAACAACCCTTACTCCCTTGCCAAGATTATTGTCCAGGGCATCAGGAAGAAAAGGAGATCTCCAATACGGACCTTCTGTAACAGGACGCATAATAACACGGCTTCTTTTAAAAGCGCCGCCTTCTGTAGTACGGGTTGTATTTACGTTCGCCATGTTATCTGCAATAACATCGAGTCTTAATCTGTTGGCGCTCAAACCTGTAGATGCAATGTTTATTGAACTAAAAATACCCATCGATTTACTCCTAACCTCTTAATACCTGATTTATTTGACTGAACTCAAATGCCGCTGCCTGTGCAAAAAGCGTGTAGCTCATCTGGTTTTGTGTGGCAAGCATGAATTCTTGTTCGGGGTCAACGTTATTTCCGTTATTTCCATAAGTGCTGACATAATCTAAAACCCGTCTAATTTGCACGTCTCTATAATCTCTTGCTTTATAACCTGGCATATGTTTTTCATGTGTCATGTTTAATTCAAGAGGAGGTCTTTTATTTTCTGAATCCAACGCTCGTTTTAATTCGCTTTCAAAATTAACAACAGATCTCTTAAAATTGGGTACATCGGCATTAGCCAAATTGTTGGCAATTACCTGTCTGCGAACTGTACTAACGTCCATCGCGCGATGGAGTAAATCAATTGATCTTGCAAATGTATTCACAAACCTTCCTCCAAAATAAAAACTTCTTCCATATTAATAATCGGCTAATTTTTAAGCCTTCTTTATAAAATATACCTGCCAAGGTCTTGATCCTTAACGATATCTATCAGTTTTTGATTGACATAATCGACAGTTATGTCAATATTTGCCGGCGCTATATCAGATGCTTCAAAGGAAAGCTCTTCGAGCAAGGTTTCCATTATCGTATGAAGACGCCTTGCTCCGATATTTTCCAGTTTGGAATTGACTTCCGCAGCAAGAGCCGCAAGATGCTCGATTGCATCAGGCGTAAATACTATTTTTACATCCTCAGTTCCAAGCAGTTCTGTGTATTGTTTGATAAGCGCGTTTTTAGGTTCTGTTAAAATACGTAAAAAATCATCTTTACCCAATGAATCAAGCTCAACCCTTAAAGGAAAACGTCCCTGTAATTCCGGGATTAAATCCGATGGTTTACTAACATTAAAAGCTCCCGCAGCTATAAATAAAATATGGTCGGTATTAACAGGTCCCCATTTTGTATTAACTGTCGCTCCTTCGACAATCGGCAGAATATCACGCTGAACGCCTTCACGGCTTACATCAGGACCTCCGCCTCTGTCACCTTTTACAGCGATTTTATCGATTTCGTCAATAAAAATAATTCCTGTTTCTTCTACCCTTTGGCGCGCTTCGTCGCTTACCTTATCACGATCTACAAGTTTTTCCGCTTCTTCGGCTTTTAAGATTTCCCGTGCTCTTGCAACCGTAACAACTTTTTTCTTTTTTCCGCCGCCAAAGAAACCTGCAAAACCTGAAAGAGTCGATTCTAAATCCTCCATATTGCCGCCCATCATTTCGATAGCCGGAAACTGCGGGTTTTGATTTATCATAAGTTCTACGGTTCTGTCTTCCATTTTACCGTCACGCAGCATGGCTCTAAGTTTTTCTCTTGTCGCTTTAAATTTGTCATCCGCTTCATTTTTAATTTCTTCAGCGCCGTCTGCGCCATCGGTTAAAAATTCTGGATTAACATTTGTATTTTGCTGATCCTGTATTCCATCCTGATTTTTATTATTAAAAACAGGTATTCCCAATTGCAGTGTTGTAGCGATTATACTTGAGTTGGAATTTTCAGGATTAATCGAAAAAGTACCCATAGGTCTCACTACAGGACTGCCCTTTTGTTTAGGTTCTTTTTGTTTTTTATTATTGGTAGGAAGCAATAGATCAAGTAACGCTTCTTCTGCCCGTTTTTCAGCTTCTGCTGTAACAGATTCCTGCATTTCCTGTTTTACCATTTGAAAACCTGCAGCCATTAAATCGCGTACCATAGATTCAACATCGCGTCCTACATAACCTACTTCGGTGTACTTGGTTGCTTCCACTTTTATAAAAGGAGAGCCGGCAAGTTTTGCAAGACGGCGGGCAATTTCGGTTTTTCCAACTCCGGTGGGACCTATCATTAAAATATTTTTGGGAGCAATATCTTCACGTAACTCTGGATCAAGTTTTAATCTTCTGATGCGGTTACGCAGCGCTACAGCGACTGCTCTTTTTGCTTTTTTCTGACCTACAATATATTTATCCAGCTCCGATACTATTTCCCTCGGGGTAAGTTCATTTTTCTTTTCTGTTAATTGTTTTGTTTCGCTCATGATAATTCCTCTAATGTTATTTGCATATTTGTATATATACAGATGTTACCTGCAATCTGTAAACTTTTTTCCGCTATTTGCGCAGCGCTGAAATTACTGCCTTCCAGAAATGCCAAAGCTGCGGCATAAGCGTAATTTCCTCCTGATCCTATTGCAAGCGCATTTTCGGCTGGTTCTATAACATCACCGGTTCCGGAAATTAATAATGTTTTTGAAAGATCAGCTACCAAAAGCAATGCTTCCAGTCTTCTTAAAATACGATCCATTCTCCAGTCCTTGGCTAATTCAACAGCAGCTCTTGCAAGGTCTCCTGAATATTCTTTTAACTTAACTTCAAAACGATCAAAGAGTGTAAAAGCATCGGCTGTAGCTCCTGCAAATCCGCACAAAACTTTTCCATCCATAAGACGGCGTACTTTCCTTGCGTTGTTTTTCATTACTGTATTACCCATAGTAACCTGACCGTCTCCTGCCATAGCTACTTTGCCGTCTTTTCTTACTGCAATCACTGTTGTTGAGTGAATTTCAGGTCTTTCTCTCATGTTTTACTCCTTCCACATTTTTAGCGTGTGGATGCGCGTTCATATATACATTTTTCATTTTTTCGATATTAACATGCGTATAACGCTGTGTTGTCGATATGCTGGAATGTCCGAGCATTTCCTGTACAACACGAACATCACAGCCTGAGTTTACAAGATGAGTTGCAAAACTGTGACGCAGCGAATGCGGATGAATATTTTTTCCAATTCCTGAATACTGAGCATAACGTGAAATTATCCAGCGCACTCCCGGAATTGAAATTGGTTTTCCCTTGCTATTTACAAATAAAGCATATTTTTTTCCGTCGATTCCAGCCATTTTTAAACGGGTTTCTCTTTTTGGAAGATACTCTAAAATAGCTTCTTTTGCTTCATCAGAGAAAAACACATAACGCTGTTTACCGCCTTTTCCTGTTATTTTTGCTTCATCAAATTTGGCAGAAATGTTAGACATCGTTAAAGTAACTATTTCTCCGATGCGAAGACCTGCCGAATACATTGCCATGATTAACGCCTTATCCCTTTCGGGCCATAAAATACCTGATGATTCTGGAAGAGAGGCGAAATCTGCCATTTCATTTTCCCATAAAACATTCGGCATTCTAACAGGTGTTTTAATATTTTTTAAAGATGTACATGGATTTTCCTTTTTTTTATCAAAGCGAACCATCCAGCGGTAAAATCCGCGAATTGAAGAAAGACATCTGTTTACGCTTGCGGCAGCCATATTTTCCGCTGATAAATCAGCTATAAAACTTTGAACTTCATAAGGAGCGGCATTTTGAATTTCAATATTGTGATTGGTACAATAATTTGCATAACGTGATAAATCATTACCATAAGATTCAAGAGTACGCACCGAGCATCCGCGCACTGCCTGCAGATACGATAAATATTCATTAACTAAATTAAACTCCGTGACTCCGTGTCTCCGTGTCTCCGTGTGATTCATTTTCGATAAATTCACTATTCGTCTCCATCCGCACTGTGTAAGTAATCACAATCGGGGTTTATACAAACCTTGTGAGCGCCGTTTTTCTTGTCGTATTTTTCTACCATAAAAAATCCGCACTTGGGGCAATCCTGCTTTATGGGTTTAAAGTGACTGATAAAATCACAATCAGGATATTTTGTACATCCGTAAAATTCTTTTCCCCTGCCTTTTGTTTTTCGCGCAATTATATCGCCTTCACACTTAGGGCATTTGGCAAGGGGCACTGATTTTGTATTTCTGCATTCGGGAAATCCCGAGCACGCAAGAAAATATCCAAAACGTCCCAGTTTTTTCATCATGGGTTTTTCACATTTTTCGCACACCAAATCTGTAACTTCATCAAGTGTACCTTTGTAGGATTCAACTGTTTTAATTACTTCATCAACAGTATTTTTAAACGGATGCCAGAACTCTTTAATCATTTCCGGCCAGCTGACTCTGTTTTCTTCTACTTCGTCCAGTTTTGTTTCCATAGACGCTGTAAAATCAACATCAACATAAAGCGGAAAATGTTCTACCAATACTTCGTAAATCAACTTTCCCAAAACTGTCGGGACAAGCTGTTTGTTTGATCGCGTAACATAATAGCGATCCAGCAAAACGGAAATAATTGAAGCGTAAGTAGAAGGCCGTCCTATTCCTTTTTCTTCAAGTGTTTTTACGATAGATGCATCCGAATAACGGGCAGGTCCCTGTGTAAAGTGCTGTTCGCTTCTGAATTTTTCTACTTTTACAACATTACCGATTTTTAATGAAGGATAAGAGCCGCCGTTTTCATCTTTAGATGAAAGAAGTTTAATAACTTTGTAAAAACCTTTTTCGATTAATTTTGTACCGCTGACGCGGAAAATCCCTTCTTCAGAGCCGGCAGTAACTTTTATATCTACGCTGACTGTTTTACTTTTAGCGCTGCTCATCTGACTTGATACAAAACGTTCCCAAATTATCGTATAAAGGCGAAGCTGATCTTTTGAAAGATGTTCTTTTATTGAATCAGGCGTATATTCTGTATATGTCGGTCTTATAGCTTCGTGAGCATCCTGCGAATTCTTGCCAACCGTATACTCAACAGCTTTTTCAGGCAGCTCGCCGGGATAATTTTTACCAAGCCATGTCCTTACATCTTCAAGCGCAGTATTGGAAATTCTAACGCTGTCTGTACGCATATATGTAATTAAACCTACCCTGGAAGCGCCAAGACTTACGCCTTCATAAAGCTGCTGCGCAACCTGCATTGTCTTGCGTGAGGTGAAACCAAGGCGGTTTGCCGCAGTCTGCTGCAGCTGTGATGTTGTAAACGGCGCTTTTGGCCTGATTGTTTTTTCTGTTTCTCTTATATCAGAAACAATACATTCGTTATTTTTAATTTTTTCTATAATCGCATTTACTTCAGATTCATTTTTTAATTCCGGCTTACTGTTATTCCATAACATAAGCTGAGAGGTATAAACTGATTTACCGGATTTAAAATCTGCTTCCAGTGTCCAGTATTCATCAGGGATAAAATTTTCAACTTCTTTTTCCCTGTCGCAGATAAGACGCAAAGCAACAGATTGAACACGCCCAGCCGAAAGACCGTTTTTTACTTTTTTCCACAAAAGCGGCGACAGGTTATATCCAACAAGCCTGTCCAAAACACGTCTTGCCTTTTGCGCCGATACTTTTGATTCATCAATTGTTCTTGGATTTAAAACCGCTTCGTTAACAGCTTGCGGCGTTATTTCATTAAAACTGATACGCTCTATCGGAACTTGCGCTGTTTTTGCGTTAATAGCATTCCGTAAATGCCATGCTATCGCTTCACCTTCACGGTCATTATCACATGCAAGCAGCACTTTGCCTGATTTTTTTGCATCTGTCTGCAATTCTTTTAAAATTTTTGCTCTTCCGCGCACAGTTATATATTCAGGTTCAAAGTTATGATCAACATCAATTGCTGTTCTGGATTTTGGTAAATCAATCAAATGCCCCATCGATGCCTTAACATTGTAACTGGGACCCAAATACTTTTCTATTGTTTTCACTTTACCCGGGGATTCAACAATTACAAGAATTTGTTTTTCCTGTTTTGATTTCTTTTTTACTGGTTTCGTCTTCACTGTTTTTTCTGTTGACATACCACATCCTTTAAATTTCGATTTTTAAGAAATCTGCCATTGAAGATACAAGTTTATTTTTTACCGGCTGTTCTTCTTCGTTTAATCCATATTCAAAAGCCGAAACGGCTTTATTTACATAACTTCTTGCTGTTTGTAATTCCCATTTTTCAAGCACATCACACGCTGAATGAATTATTTCCGCTCCGTCATTAGCTAATTTTGTTGTACCTCTTTTATCATACTTCAGGCTCTCTTTTATATCAGTACCAACAGGAAGCAAATCAATACCCGATGTTGCAACCCATAGATCTTTTCCCTGCTCTAAAGCGAAAGCTGCAGTTATTAATGCTCCTGATTTAACCGGAGCTTCTACTACCAATACACTTCGGGAAAGAGCGGCGATTATTCTGTTTCTTGCAGGAAATGTCCATTTTGCAGGTTTTGTGCCGGGAGGATATTCGGAAATTAAAGCGCCGCCTGAATCCAATATCCTTTTTGCTAAAGGTCTATTAACTGAAGGATATACTTCATCTAAACCAGAACCCAATACAGCGAAACCGGGAGCGTTTCCGATTAAATTACCCCTGTGAGACATCGCATCAATTCCAATCGCAAGACCGGAAACTACAGACACTCCGCATCTACCGAGATTACCCGCTATTTTATATGCCTGCTCAGAAGCCTGCGAACTTGGATTTCTTGTTCCCACCATTCCCAATAGAGGTTTTTCCGGATTTGGAAGAACACCTTTATAAAAAATTACACACGGCGGATCATACATTTCTCTTAAAAGCGGAGGATAATCAAAGTCATCCCATGAAACCCATTTAATCGATCTCATTTTGCAAGTAGTATCAATGCTGCCTGCCCTGTCGCAGATTTCGCTTATATCCCAGAATGTATTTAATCTGCGATTCAGAATAATTTCTATATCATTTTTTGACTGTACGAATAATTCTTCTTCATTATCAAATGTTTCAAGTATTTTTATTCTATCCGTAATTTTTAAACCGGGTAATAGAGAAATGATTAACGCCAATAAACCTTTTTTATTCATATAACATTCCTTGAATATAATCTTTTAATTTTAAAGCCTCTTCTCTGAATTCTTTATTCCTGGTGCGATCAACTATACTGTCATATATTTCAATAGCTCTTGTAAAATCATCCAGCATATAATAGGATCTTGCCAGTACAAACAATGACGGAATATCAGATGGAGTTATCATTAATAAACGTTCAAGCTGTACAATTGCGTCCTGCGGACGATTTAGTTCAAATGCGTAAAGAACCGCAAGTCCGTACATAGGTCTTGTGTATGTTATGTCTAATTGTAAAGCTCTTAAATAAGCGTTTTCCGCCAGTTTGAAATATTGTTCCTGTTCCATTGGTGCGTTAGCTGTAAAACCAACTCTTGATTTTGCTACAATCCCGGCAGAAACTCCTGTTAAATAAAAGAGAACAGGATCTTCAGAATTATAATAAATCGCTCTTTCTAAAGCCTCCAGCGCATCATTGTGCATTTTTCTGTCGATAAGTCTTGTAGCCAGTATTTTCCAGTAAACCCCTGTCTGCGCTCCTTCCCTTACATTTCTTTCAATCTGATCTTCGTATAACGCAATTGCATGGCGAAGTCCGTCAATTGTTTCAGGCGGTCCGCCTTTGGGACTAATTTCCAGCATGCGCCTTGCAAGTTCCCTATTTGTTCTTGTACTTCCTCTTTGATACATATAATAAATTAATGAACCAACAGCGGCAATAATAATCAGCGCTACAACAAAATCTCTGAATTTTTTCATACTATACTCACACTTTTGCCGGAATTTAATTTAGGAAGGAATTTCCGGTGATTTTCTTTAAGTACCGATCTTTCCATGTGCGTGTAAATCTGAGTTGTTCTTAGATCAGAATGTCCCAATAATTCCTGAACTGTCCTTAAATCTGCTCCGCCTTCAAGAAGCGAAGTCGCAAAACTATGCCGCAATGTATGTATATGCGATGAAGTTCCGGCTAAATTTGCCCATTTTGCGTAATTTTTCCAGATACCTTTTCTGGAAAGCCTTTTTCCGCTCTTACTAATATACAGCGCCCGGCTTTTATTTACAGTACCTGCCATCTTTGGGCGGACATAGCTAATGTAATGATTTAATTGAGCTGCCGCTTCTTTACCAAAAATCACAATACGCTCTTTATCTCCCTTTCCCCTTACTTTCGCTATTCCGCCATTGTTATCAAAATCAATATCCATGATATTTAATCTTACTGCTTCAGAAACACGCAATCCCGATGAATATATCAGTTCAAAAAGACACTTGTCTCTTTCTCCCTGCGGTTTTGATAAATCAATCAAGTTTAAAAAATCTTCAATGGTATCCTTGTCCATTACCTCGGGTAATTTAACTTTTTGCCTTGGACCTTCAAGAAGATCTGCAGGATTGTCATTTCTAAGCCTTTCATCTACTGCAAATCTAAAAAATGATCTTAATGCAGATATCGCTTTTGCGGCTGTACGGGAATCAATATCATCAATATTCCTGCGTTTAATAAGATAAACCGATAAAAAATCCGCATCTGCATTTTCCAGTTTCATTTTTTCGTTTTCCATATAATTTAAAAAACGTGCAATTTCGAAACGGTAGCATTCTTTTGTCAGTTCAGACAGACGTTCTATCGCAATAAGCCGGGAACAATATCTTTTTAAAAGAATATTTTTTTCCAAATTAATACTTCTCCGCTAAATCCAAAGCCGATTTTTCTTCCAGTTGATAATGGTGTTTGCGTATAATAGACGGAACATCCAAATCATCATGGTATTCACGCTGAGGCAGATAGTTTAAATAATCCGGTCCTTTTTTTCTGTCCAGCATCATTCCGTATTCATTTAAATCGACAATATTTGAATTTTCTATTTTTTCAATTCTTGTCTGTTTTACATTTATTTGAGTTTGTCTGAAACCTGTTGCGATAAC
Organism: Treponema sp.; assembly: GCA_009781475.1. Taxonomy (GTDB): domain Bacteria; phylum Spirochaetota; class Spirochaetia; order Treponematales; family Breznakiellaceae; genus WQXQ01. The sequence goes on along the minus strand of WQYB01000007.1, from coordinate 6,620 downwards.
AGTTACCTGAATGCCGCTTTCCATTTCCGGATCAATTCTTATACCATGTATAAGATTTACTTTTGAATCGCATTTTTCTTTAATGGATTTAATAATACTTTGTATTTCAACAAGAGTGATATCTTCCGGTCCTGCGATATTAATTAAAACACCTGTAGCTCCGTTTATACTGGTGTCTTCCAGTAAAGGATTATCAACGGCATTTTTAACAGCGTCCATGGCACGATTATCACCTGTCCCGTAACCAATTCCCATTAAAGCATCACCTTTATCTTTCATAATGGTTTTGGCATCGGCAAAATCGGTATTTTTAAAACCGGTTTTTGTGATAAGCTCTGATATTCCCTGTACTGCGCGGCATAAAACTTCGTCTGCCAAATGATACGCTTTATCGAATGTAGTTTTATTGTCAACAATTTTAAATAAGTGCTGATTTGGAATAATAATCAATGTGTCTACAACTTCACGCAGTTTAGCAATACCTTCTTCTGCCTGTTTCATTCTGAAATCTGCTTCAAATTCAAAAGGAGTTGTAACAACTGCTACTGTTAAAGCGCCAAGGTCTTTTGCAATTTTAGCGATAACCGGAGCCGAACCTGTTCCTGTTCCGCCTCCCATTCCGGCTGTAATAAAAACCATGTGAGCATCATCAAGAGCATCAGCGATTAAATTCTGATCTTCAATTGCAGCTTTTTCACCTATTTCAGGGTTTCCTCCGGCTCCCCATCCGCCTGTGATTTTTGTGCCAATCTGGATCTTAATATCAGCTTTACTTTTATTATATAGATCTTGAATATCTGTATTTACAGCGATAAAATTAACACCTGTTAATTTTGCATCGATCATGCGGTTTAACGCATTCGCTCCGCCGCCGCCTGCTGCAATTACTTTTATAACCGCAGGTACATCCTGGTAGTTCATTAACATTTGATTTTCATCGTTAGACGAAACTACCTTTAAAGCTGAAGCCTCGCAGGACATTGTCTGTTTAGACCTCTCCTGAGGTCTAAATTGAATTACAGGTGACTGCGTCCCCTTAACCTGATTTGCCGCAAGCTCACATACCGCTAAAACATTCATTACTATCCCCCCAATTTTATATCTTTAATTGATTAGATTGTCTTAAAAAAAGAAGTTAACCACGGAGTACACGGAGAAACACGGAGGAAGAATGAGCTATCGTATCGCGACTCTGTGAAACTCCGTGTCCTCTGTGGTTTTTCTTTCTTCTTGAACATTTCCATCAAAAAAATTCTTCCTTTAACCATAACTTTAATTTACTTATTAACGCCATATTTTTTTTGTCATTCTGGCGTGAATCCGAACCGCTTTCACCGCTTTCCATATTTGATCTTCTGTTTCCTTCAAGCGCTAATCCTATAACAGTAGCGTAAGAAGGAGTGCGGTATTCTTCTACAAGCCCTCCTAAATTCTGCGTAGGTATCGGAGTTCCAAGTCTTGCAGGTAATTTTAAAACCTGATTTGCAAGTTCAACAACGCCGGGCAGCTCTGCTGTTCCGCCTGTTAAAACAACTCCGCCTCCCAATGGACGGCTTAAGTTTAAAGTATCTATCTGCTGTTTTACAAGTTTAAATATTTCTCCCATTCTGGGTTTAATAATCGATAAAATCTGCGATCTTGGAATTGACATCGGAGGTCTTCCGCCGACACCCGGTACTATTACAGTATCATCGTCGTCTAACAGAGCATCCCAGCAGCAGCCTGCGTCAATTTTAATTTTCTCTGCGTTTTCAAGTGAAATATTTTTAATTATTGAAATATCACTTGTTACCTGCGTTCCGCCTGCCGGTATTGTATATGTCGAATACGGAGTGCCTTCTACATAAACTAGAACATCAGTTGTTCCGCCGCCAAGATCGAGTAACAAAACTCCAAGATCAATTTCTTCCTGTGTAAGAACTGCTTTTCCTGCGGCAAGCGTTTGCAATATAAGTTCATTTACTCTAAAGCCGGCGCGATTTACACATTTTATTAAATTCTGTGCGCCTGTTACAGCGCATGTAATTATATGAACATCAGATTCAAGACGCACCCCGATCATATCGATTGGGTTTCTTATTCCTTTTTGATCATCTACTTTAAAATTCTGCGGAATTACTTCCAGAATTTGGCGGTCAGTCGGAATTACAACAGCTTTTGCCGCTTCTATTACACGATCAATATCATCCTGATCAATTTCTCTTTCTCTTGTATCTTTTCTCTTCCCTGTAACTCCCACAACTCCGCGCGAGTTAATCCCGCTTATATGATTTCCGCCTATTCCTGTCCAGCAATCGGTTACTTCCAAACCGCTCATCATTTCCGCATCTTCAATCGCCGCTGCAATTGCACGGAGGGTAGCTTCGATATTAACAACTACGCCTTTTCTTAAACCTGTAGACGGACGTTTTCCAACTCCAATAACTTTTAAACTTCCGTCAGTTTCACGTTCACAAATAACTACTCGTATCCATGTTGAGCCAATGTCTAATGAAACAATTATATTATTCATGACTGCTCCCCTATTTTATATGATCCCATACCGGATCTAAAATCAATTTCATACGGTTTTTGATAATCAAGCGGTTTAGGTTCATTTTCGAAAACATTTAACATAAGCAGCATATACCGAAGCGTATGTTCTGTTAAATTATTTTCAATTCTTACCCTTATTGAACTGTGAACAGGAAACAAAACCAAATCAAAGCCATCCCATGTTTTTCTTTCAATCCGAATTTCGGAAATTGCAGATAACAGTTCAGGAGAATTAGAAGAAATTACTGCCAGACTTTCTACAAGTGAAACAAGCGCAGTTGGAAGACGCATATTTATCTGAGGATTATCAATTCCGGACAGAACCGGAAGATCCATATATTCCTGTGAATCGCTATTGCCTATTTTAAAAAATACTCCGTGTCTGTCAATATATACGGGAACCTGTTTTGAATTTACATTTGTTAACGCTACAGCAGCAGGTTCACGGGGATAAAGGAAAATTGAAAGCCTGTCTGGAAAACGTTTTATTACAACTGCCGATTCTACAAGAGCGACAGCGGAAAGTTTTTCCTGTATTATTTTTGTATTTGTTGATATGAATGACGAATATTCATCGATACCTGCGATGGTTAGAACATTGTTACGCTGCAGATCAGAAAATCCGTGTACATCAATTGTAGAAAATGGAATAAACGGACTTACGCCGAATAACCAAATAATATGCGCAGCTATAATAACAGCGGCAATAATGATAAGTCTTTTTAATCCTTTTTCAATTTTACCCGCGGATTTTCTTTTAACAGAATAATCATCTGAGGCGGCATAATAATAATCAGTACTCAATTTTTTCCTCCGAATAATTAAAATCTGTATTTACAGTATCTTCATTTATATTTTGTCTGTCATTTTTAGCGACATTAATTATTAACCCTGCGCAGACAAGTGTTGTTAAAAGCGAAGAACCCCCCGCAGAAAAGAAAGGTAAAGGAATACCGGTTGCAGGCAGCGCCCCGGAAACAACAGCAATATTTAATAAAGCCTGCGTTACAATAATTGTGGTTAATCCGGCGGCTAGAAGTTTTCCAAATACCGATTTACTGTTTAAAGCCGCTTTATATCCTAAAATAGCAAAAACTGTAAATAAAGCAAAAAATAAAATTATACCGATAAACCCTGTTTCTTCTACATACGCGCTGAATATAAAATCCGAATGAATTTCCGGCACACTTGATATTTTCCGGGTTCCTTCGCCGATACCTTTACCCCAAAAACCGCTTGAAACAATCGTATCCTTGCTTGCATTAACCTGGAAACCGGCTCCCAGCGGGTCCCATTCGGGTTTAATAAAACTTATAAGACGTCTTACCCTGTGTTCTTTTGTAAAAACCAAAAGAGCTGCTACAGGAATTATCATTACAATTGCCGCAAGGAAATAACGATAACGTACTCCGACCAGAAAGAAAATAATTAAAGCATTAAATAAAATAAAAACTGCTGTAGAAAAATTATTTTGAAGATATATTAGAACAAAAAATAACCCTGTTACCAATACAGGAGGTAATATGCTTGAATAAAGATTGTTTAAAGGAGAATTTTCTTCTGCTTTAATTGATAAATTATTGAATTTTTTATCAAAGATATGAGCCAAATAAAGCGGAAGTACAAATTTAACCATTTCTGAAGGCTGATAAGACAGCGAGCCGACTTCGATCCACCGGGAAGCGCCGTAACGTTCAATTCCAATACCGGGTACTAAAGTTAAAACACATAACGAAGCTGCGATAATTACAAAAGGCATAGTGCATTTTCTTAAAGTATTAATATTTATATGCGCAAATATAAAAAACGCTATTATGCCAATTACTCCAAAAATTAATTGTCTTGTAAAAAAATAATTTCCGTCTCTGAAAAAACGTTCTGCAAATGAATATGATGCTGAATAAAGAGTAACAAGACCAGTGCCCAAAAGCAGTATAACGCAGAAGTAAAACAGATGAACTGTTGTTTTTTGATTTAATGTTCTTTCAGCATCAAATTGATACATTAAAATTCCTTATTGAATTTTTAAAGTTGAAAGGGCGATTACCGCAAATATTCCGCCCAATATCCAAAAACGGATTACAGTTTTTATTTCCGACCATCCCATCAGTTCGTAATGATGATGAAGCGGAGCCATCTTAAATACTCTCTTTTTTCTTAATTTAAAAGATACCACTTGAATTATTACAGATGCAATTTCCAGAACAAAAACACCTCCTATAACTAAAATCAATAATTCTTTTTTAGTTATAAGTGAAATTACTGCAATTACGCCGCCTAACGAAAGAGAACCTGTATCACCCATAAAAACTTCTGCCGGGTGAGCGTTAAACCAAAGGAAACCCACACAAGCACCTGCTGCGGCTAAACAAAAAACTGTTAACTCGCCCGCTTCCGGAATATACGGAATACCAAGATATTCAGAATAATCGATTCTTCCTGTAATATATGTTAAAACAGCAAGTGTAAGAAAAACTATTATTAAAAGACCTGCCAATAAACCATCGAGCCCGTCAGAAAAGTTAACTGCGTTTGATTCACCTACAACCAGTAATACTGCAAAAGGTATCCACCAAAAACCCATATCTAAAACAGGGTCTTTAAAAAATGGTATGTATAATGCTGTTGTGTCTTCAGTACCTGTAAAATAAATAATTAAAACAATTGATATAGCCACAGCAAACTGCATTACAAGTTTAACCCACGCACGAAGTCCGTCAGAATTACCTCTTGTTACTTTTAAATAATCATCGATAAAACCGATTACGCCGAATGCCAAAAATGCTCCCATTGTTATCCAGATAAGCCTGTTTTGCAAATTACCCCACATTAACATGGCAATAATTACGGACATTATAATAAACATTCCGCCCATTGTCGGAGTTCCTGATTTTATTAAATGTGTTGCAGGTCCGTCCTGTCTTATTGACTGTCCTATTTTTAACGTTCTTAAAAATTCGATAATTCTGCCGCCGAAAATAAAACAAATTAATAAAGTTGTAAGAGCGGCAAAAGCGCTTCTGAATGTAAGATAACCGAAAACACGGAACGGAGTAAAAAAGCTGTATAAAAGCTCAATCAATTCATAAAACACTTTTTACCTCCTGGGCGATTAACATATCAGTTAATCTTTCCAAAGCGCATCCGCGCGAGCCTTTTAAAAGCACAAGATCGCCTTGTTTAATAAAACTGTCAAGAGCTTTTGAAAGCTCATTTATATCATTTGTATAAAAATACGGTTTATCATTATCGCAAAGACAATCCGCCGCTTTTTTTATTTCTTCGCCGAATAAAAAAACTTTTTTTGCCGCTGATACCGATAAAAGAAAACCGATTTTTTTATGTTCGGAAACTGACATACCGCCTAATTCCAGCATATCAGCGATAACATACACTTTTCTTGCAGACCATTCGATTGAATCACAAAACTCGATGCTTTTTGCTGTGGATTCAGGGTTTGCATTATAACAATCTCGTATTACAGTAACTCGTCCCTTTAAAATCTCAAGCCTTCCAAAAAGCGGTTTTACTGATTCCAACCCCTGTTTAATCGCTTTATCGCTTACAGGAATTTCTTTTGCAATAGCAATAGCTGCCATCGCATCATCCAAATTATGTTTACCGGGAAGCGCAAAATGTATTTTTTCGCCAGCCCATAAAATTTCTGTTCCTTCGATACCTAAACTTAACGCTCCGCCGAATTCTGTAAAGCTGTTTGCGCTATAGTATTTTATTTTTCCGTTTACGCCGTCTGCAAGCTCATCTGCAAACTCGTCATTTTTAGGTACTAAAGCAATATCATCATTATTTAAAAAATTATAAATACATTTTTTTTCGTTAACTATTTTCTCTTTGCTGCCGAAATATTCGATATGGGCAGAACCTATGTTTGTTACCAAAGCGATGTTTGGTTTTAACACATCAGTGATTTCTGAAATCTCGTTAGGTCTATTCATTCCTAATTCAAAAATACCGACTTCATGTTCAGCTCTTACATTAAAAACAGAAAGAGGAAGCCCTGTTTCCGAATTTAAATTACCTTCGTTTTTAATAACATTTTTTTCTATTCCGATAATTGCCGCTGT
>WQYB01000006.1 GCA_009781475.1 Treponema sp. | reverse complement strand
AACGATCCTGTAGTTGTAAAACCAAATGTACAGTCTTTTGTAGAAACAAAATCAATTTTAATAAGCTGGGATTACGATGAAGGAGCTGACGAATATATACTGGAAAGAGCGTTTGACAGTCCCGGTACTCTTTTTTATATTACAGTTTACCGCGGTAAAGCGTTAAGTTACGCTGATAGAGACTTAGAAGACGATCAAAGATTCATTTACAGACTGTCAAAAAGAAGAGGTAACGCTGTATTTGGTCCTTCCGCCGAAGTTTTGGGAGTAAGTTCTATAGTAACTCGCGATATTTATAGTAATAATTCTATAGAAACAGCGCTCAGATTAGAATCGATTGATTATATAGCGAATATATATTATTACCGTTCATATAACGGATTAGAATTGATAGACGAAGACTGGTTTTATATAGACATACCGCCTATGAGGCAGGCTTCTATAGTAGTAAACGATTCACAGGTAGATATTTCCAACACACCCACGCATTTTGAATATTATGTTGTTTCCCGTGACAGCGCTCCTGTAATGCAGTTAAGGGATTTTTGGATAATAAACAACGAACTTGAAACTAAAAGGTTTTATTTTAAGTTATATCCGGCTAAATCGCAGTTTGTAATGGGATCTATTCCAGGCGGAGGAATAATACAGTACAAGATAAGTCTTGTAAGTATAACACCTGTACAGATAGGAGGATAAAAAGAAAATGATTAAAAGAATTACAGTATTATTAACAGTTATTATTTTATCAGGTTGTCTTGATGACTTTAGTTATATTGGAGGAAATATAACTGATAATCAGCCGCCTTTAATATGGGCTGATGAACTTTTTACCGAACTAGATATTAATGACGGTTATACAAAGACAACGTTTTCTACAAACAACAAAAACCATTGGACTTATGAAGGTTTTACTATGTGGACAGTGTGGGGTGATGATGTGACGCCGTTTGAAAGCAGGACGGTAAAGATGGAAAAACCCAGCGGACATTCAAGCGGCGGATATGGAATTGTTTTTTGTCATGGCGAATATGAAATAAACGGATCAAATACGTATGTTATGCTTGTAGTAATGATAAGAAACTCCGGTCAATACATAATCGGCAAAGTGATAGGAGGAGATTTTACCGATTTTTCCTGGTGGAAACCTTTTACTCAAAGAACAGGTATAAATGAAATAAAAGTTGATTACATCGAAAGTTCCAATGAATATCGTCTTACAATAAATGATGTTGAACTTGAAAGGTTCAGTGACGACAGTATTCCTGTTTTAACCGGCGGTAAAAACGGATATATTGCCGTAGTATCTCCTCTTGATAATTTCCCAATTACTGGAATTAATATTAATTTCTATGAAAGAAGGTAAATGTAAAAAAACCTCGTTGACAGATTAATATTTTACCATTATTGTATATAATTAACAATATGTACAAACCGTATATTATACCTGTTACAAAAGCATCGCCTGATGTAAAAGTTGCCCAGCCTAAAATTTCCAAATTAATGGTTTTTATTTTATCGATTATTGCAAAACCGTATTTATTATCACTTTTTGGAACACCGAAAATTATTTTGCATAATGACGAAATATTATTTGATGTTTTTAAAAGAACATTGGCAAAAAAGAGCAGGTGTATAATTGCTTTTCGCCATCCAGACGGAAGAGAACCGCAGCTTCTTACATGGTTTTTTTTATTTAAAATTAAATCGCTGGCGTTTAAAAGTAAAATTCGTTTTGCAAGTAAACCCCATGCGATTTTTGTATACGGCTACGAAGTAGCAAGATGGGGCGGCTGGATCGCAAGGTTTATTATGCCAAAATTAGGAGCTATACCTATACATCATACAAAAATAGATTCAAAAGGAATGGCAAGAATATACAGTTCTATAATTGACGGAAATTATCCGCTTGTTTTAGCGCCGGAAGGACAAGTTTCGTATTCTACTGATACAGTGCCGCGTCTTGAAACAGGAATTATTAGAATTGGTTTTCAGGCGGCAAGTCAGCTTGCAGAAAAAGAAAAAGATTGTCCTTTGGAAATTTTACCTTTGTCAGTTCATTTTCGCTATGGTAAACGTGCAATAAAAAAAATGGAAAAATTAATTAAAAAAATTGAAGTTTTGTGCGGTATTAAAAATAATAAAAAATATTCATTTAAAGACATAATTTCTTTGTGTATGAATAAAATTCTGGAAGTAAATGAAGAACGTTATAAATTAAAAGGTGATACGCTTTCTTACGAAAATAGAATTGAAAATGTTGTTAATACTGCTTTAGAAACTTCTGAAATAATGTTAGGTATAAAAGCCGAAGGTGATTTTTTTGCAAGATTATATAAAGTGCGTCATTTATGCTGGGATAAAATATTTATTCCAGGTATAGAAAATCTGGACAGAATAGAAAAAATAAAAAGAAGTATGATGGATTTAAAAGCAGGTGAAGCCTGGTATATTGCACGTCATCAGGAACTTGCAGATTTTGGATGGTATTTTTGCAAGCCGCTTCCAACAGATGAAACAGTGTTACACTTAAAAGTTGAGTTTGTACAGAATTTATGGGATTTTGCAAACCGCACAATGGGCGGTGCAATTTCAAAAAGAATTAGTATTCCGCCAAAGAAAATAATAATAAAACCGGCTCCTTTAATTGATTTAAGTTCGCGCTTGTGTCAATATAAAGAAAGTAAAAAAGATACAGTAGAATCAACAACAGCTGATTTGGAAAAAGCATTTTTAAATTGCATATATGAAGTAAATAAGGAGGTTTCCAATTAAAATAGAACTATTTACGTTTTGTGATTTCTCTCAGGAAAACGGCGGCAAACTTACGATTGTAGGTACGTTTGATACTATTATTTCCAGGAATTTCCCATGTGTTCATCCGCAGCTTTCTGTTGTTATTCGTCTTCGTTTTGATCTTTGGGAATTCGGCGCTCATACTTTCCGTATAGAAACCCGCGACCTTGACGGAGAAATGAGTATGGAAGCTATAAGCGGTAACATAGAAGTTAAAGGAGTTGGAAACGCTTCAGCCGTATCTCATCTTGTTTTCAGTATCTCTAATTTACATTTTAAAAATCCGGGTCTTGTTAATTATGTTCTTTTTATCGATGATAAAGAAATAGATTCAATACCTTTATATGTAAGAAAGGGATAATTACAAATACCTTCTTGTTTCTTCGTCTCTGACATTTGCGTATAATTCAATGTATTGCTTTGCGGTACTTGCGGAAATTTTATGCATTAAAACTTCTTCAACCTGAAAAAGCCCTGTTTCGCTTGACATGTTAATATCAATGCGGATTGGTTTTTCGCTTCCGCTTACAACTTTTACTTTTTCAATTGAGTTAGCAGAATATTGATGTATATGACCAACCCTTGGAGAATGTCCCATCGCTATAGGTATGCGGGCTCTTCCTTTAGTCATATCGCAGCCGTCTGCCACCTGGATAATTCCGGCTTCCAATGTTGTTAAACTTAAAGTACCCATATGACCTGCAATTCCTTCCAATGCAACAGATCTAATAATTAATTTTTTTTTAAAATTATCATGAAAAATTTGATCTAAAATTTTATCAATGATAGGGTAGGCTAGTATCATACTGTGCGATTCATGGTTTTGTCTTCCAATACTCATGCCAATATCGTGGAGCATAGCAGAAAAAATTACAGCTAAAAGACTGTCTTCAAAATCGCCGCAGCCGTCAGTTTCAAGTGTTGTTTTTATACCTGCTTTTCTAAGTAAATCCATCATTATTACTGCTGTTTTTGTAACAGTACGCATATGTACAGGTCCGTGATCATTAAACCCGAGCCTTACAATCGAAACAGTATTGGCATATTCCTGCAGCGATTGAATCTCTTTGCTTTCAAGAAGAAGTTTTAATCCCGTCATCGCATAACCGCAAAGATTTAATTCTTCCAGTTTTTCTATAAGTTTATTATCAATATTTAACTCTTTAGGCGATTTCATGTTTCTCCAGATTTTATTTAAGGTAAATAAAATCGATTAAGTTATTGTTAATATTATCAAAATAAACATTGGAAAAATCCCAGCGGTTATTTAATCCCCAAAAACTTCTTGGGCGCATAAGATAAATTAAAGGGCATTGTTCCAAAAGAATAGATTGAAACTCATCCCAAATCTCCTTTGCTTTTGTTTTATCAAGTGTATAAAGCCCTTCATTATACAAATAATCAATGCGTGCTTCCCATTCAGTAGCAGGTGATGGCTGATTTGGATACCACATATGCAGATTTCCGCTGGAACGCCATGTATTGCTTCCCTGACTTGGAAATATTCCAGAGCCGCTAAGTCCTATTATCATAGAATCCCATTCATACGTTTCAAAGATTTGCTGCACCTGTAATTGAAAACTTATAACACGTATATTAACTTTTATTCCAACTTTGGAAAGTTCATCCATTATAATGGAAGCTGTATCCTGAATTATAGTTCTGTCAGAACCGATAGTAAGATCAAATTCAATTTGCCGTCCTTTATCGTCTCGCATTATTCCGCTTGAATCTCTTTTAATGCCAATTGATGAAAGAAGATTAATTGCACGCCTGGTATCAAAAAGATATTGAAGGGTAATCGCTGGATTGTAATAAGGGTTTGGCTCAGGGAAAATATATAACATAGGCTGGGCAAGTCCGCGGTATACTTGAATATTAATTCTTTCACGGTGTAAAAGACAGCTCATCGCTTGTCGGAATTCTTTTTTTGTAAACCATTCATATTGAGGTTTATCGCTGTTAATGGGGTTTTGATTAAATGTCCAAAAATTAGAACTTAAAGAACCTTCGGAATTAAAGATTGTAAAAGTGCCGTCATCCTTTTCTAAAAATGGATTAATATCTTCAGGACGAAGAGAATATGTATCAATATTACCTTCCAAAAATAAATACGATCTTGTTGTTTCATCCGGAATAATTCTAATAATCATTTCTTCACGATATGGAATAGAAATATCATTGGAATCTTTTCTCCAGTAGTCAGGATTTCTTTTATATACAATCCTTTGCCCGGGTGTATATTCAACTAAAAACCATTCACCCATAGAAGGAATTGTCTGGGGGTTAACAGAGATATTATGCAGATTTCTTACAGCTTCTGCACCTCCGCTTCTTTTTGCAGGTTCATAAATATGGCGAGGACCAAAATCCATATTTAAAGCAAGAAGGGGTTCTGCCAATACTATCGGAAAATGAAAAGCAAAACGCAGTTCATCTATTTTACTGATGGTTATACGTCCTTCACTGCCATCTGGCAAGTTTATAAATTGTCCGTAATAACCTGAGCTTTCCATAACAGGATCGCCTTCAATTTCATTATACCAAAAGATTACATCATCACTTGTTACTTTTACTTTTCTGTTTGAATTATAATAACTCCAATATAGATCATCACGTAATGTGAAAACAACCTGCATTGTATTATTAGATTCATTAATTATTATTTGAGGCGAAGCTATACGGGGTTTCCATTGGCGTGCAACAGCATCATAATCCATCAAATAATCAATCATTCTTGAAACGATTAATTTAGTAGAAGAATCCTGTTCAGCTACCAATATATTAAAACTTTTTGGATCATCTATCATAGCAGTATTCCAAGTGCCGCCTATTTTACCGGCTTGGAATTCCTGTCCTGTCCATGGTTTAGTTGTGGTCTTTGCAAGAAGTTCCTCAAGACCCCGGGAATCAAAACCTTCAAACCAATCTGATGTATATTCATCATGTTTCGGGCATGATGTAAAAATAATGCAGAAAACGATTAATATACAAAAAACGATTGATATAATAGATACTTTTTTCATGATATAATATTACATTTCTGTTGTATTTAAATCTAGTGTTCAAATAACCATGTTGATAAATACCGCTCTCCGGAATCGGGGAGAATTACAACAATTACTTTATCTGAATTTTGCGGATTGTTAGATATTGTTAAAGCTGCTTCTAAAGCGGCTCCAGATGAAATTCCGGCTAGAATTCCTTCTTCTTTGGCTAATCGGCGTACTATAAGAGCGGCTTTTTCTTCATCTGCTTTGTAAACCTCGTCAATAATCGAGTTAACCAAAACATCAGGAATAAAACCTGCTCCTATTCCCTGTATTTTATGCGTACCAGCTTTACCGCCGGAAAGTACAGGTGAATTTGAAGGTTCTACAGCTATTATTTTTACCGAAGGTTTTTTAGATTTTAAATATTTACCGCAGCCGGTTATAGTTCCGCCTGTTCCGACACCGCCTATTAAAATATCAATTTTGCCGTCTGTATCATTCCATATTTCAGGACCTGTAGTTATTTCGTGAATCGAAGGGTTAGCAGGATTTTCAAATTGCCCAGGCATAAACGAATTAGCGATAGATTGCGAAAGCTCTTTTGCCTTTTCAATTGCGCCTGGCATTCCATCTTTTCCGTCTGTAAGGACAACTTCGGCTCCAAGTGCAATTAAAAGTTTGCGGCGTTCAAGGCTCATTGTATCCGGCATGGTAAGAATTATTCTGTAGCCTTTTACTGCCGCGACATACGCTAAACCGATGCCTGTGTTGCCGCTTGTCGGTTCGATAATAACAGTATCTTTTGAAAGTTTTCCTTCTTTTTCTGCAGCTTCGATCATGGAAAGAGCTATACGGTCTTTAATACTGTGATGAGGATTAAAACTTTCCAGTTTTGCATAAATTACAGCTTTACCGGTATTTATCTTGTTAAGTTTTACAAGAGGAGTATTGCCAATAAGGTCTGTAATTTTATCTACTTTCAATCTTATCCAAGTCCGTATTTTAAATCATCGATGATGTCATCAATGTGCTCGGTTCCGATAGAAAGGCGAATTGTATTCGGTTTAATTCCGCTTTCAAGAAGTTCTTTTTCGCTCATTTGCGAATGAGTAGTTGATGCAGGATGTATTACAAGCGACTTAACATCAGCGACATTTGCCAAAAGCGAGAACAATTTTAATTTTTCAGTAAAAAGTTTTGCTTTTTGCGCATCGCCTTTTATTTCGATTGTAAAGATAGAACCGGCTCCTTTCGGGAAATAACGGTTGTAAACTTTATGATCGCGGTGGCTTGGAAGGCACGGGTGGTTTACACTTTCTACCTGCGGATGATTTTTAAGAAAATCTACAACTTTAATGGCGTTTTCAACATGGCGTTCAACACGAAGTGATAGTGATTCAAGACCTTGAAGGAATAAAAATGCATTAAAAGGTGAAAGGCAAGCGCCGGTGTCACGTAACAATGTTGTACGGGCTTTAATAATGTAGGCAAGATTTTTAACAGCATCTGTAAAAACAACTCCGTGATAACTTGGATTTGGTTTTGAAAGACCCGGAAACTTGTCATTCTGCGTCCAGTCAAATTTGCCGCCGTCGATAATAATGCCGCCTATTGATGTTCCATGTCCGCCTATAAATTTTGTAGCAGAATGTACGACAATATCAGCGCCAAGTTCAAGAGGTTTTAAAAGATAAGGGGTTGCAAAAGTGTTATCTGCAATAACCGGAATTCCGTGTTTGTGGGCAATTGCTGATACAGCTTCAATATCAACAACACTTGAATTGGGATTGCCGAGTGTTTCAAAAAATATTGCTTTGGTATTGGGTTTTATGGCTTTTTCAAAATTTGCAGGGTCGCTTCCGTCTACAAATGTTGTTTCTACACCCATGTCTTCAAAGGTATGGGCAAAAAGGTTATAAGTACCCCCATATACTTGAGTATCTGCAATAATATGATCGCCTGAGCGGGTAATGTTCTGAATAGCCATTGTCGAAGCTGCCTGCCCGGATGCTAAAGCTAAAGCCGCAACGCCGCCTTCCAGCGCTGCCATGCGTTTTTCAAATACATCCCATGTAGGGTTCATAATTCTTGTATATATATTTCCGGCTTCAGTTAAAGCGAAGCGATCAGCTGCCGATTTTGAGCTGGGGAATACATAAGATGTAGTCTGATATATAGGCACTGCTCTTGAATCTGTTGCGGGATCAGGTACTTCCTGTCCGGCATGGATTTGAAGTGTTTCAAAACGGTAATTTTTAGTTGACATAAATATCTCCTTGTATTTCTAATAATATTAATTTTGACGTTTTTGTCAATTGCTAAAAAAAAATACAATCATTATAATATCAAATATGTCAGTTGTTTTACCACCCGATGTTATAGGCATAATCGGAGGCGGTCAGCTTGGACGAATGATGATATACCGTTCAAAAAAGCTGGGGTTTCGTTTTGCCGTTCTTGATGATAAAAACGCACCGGCTCATGTACTTGCGGATATCGTTGTTGAAGGAAGCCTTAAAGATAAAGATGCAATAGAAAAGCTGGCAAAAGAATCCGATGTTTTAACTTATGAAATCGAACATATTAACACCGATGCTTTAATGGACTTATATTCAAAAAATTGTTCGATATTTCCATCTCCGCATGTTTTACACATAATTCAAGATAAATTATTACAAAAAGAATTATATATAAAAAATGGATTGCCTTACGCTCCCTATTTTTCAGATGATTTATCGGCTTCACCTGATTTTTCAAAAGTCAAATTTCCAATCGTACAAAAAACACGTAAAGAAGGTTACGACGGAAGAGGCGTTAAAGTCTTAAGAAGTGAAAAAGATGAACTTTTAAAGGGTGTCTCTATATTCGAAGAACTGGTTGATATTGATAAAGAGCTTGCTGTAATGGTAAGCCGTTCAAGGGATGGATCAATTGCTGTATTTCCCGTAACAGAAATGGCATTTAATCCCGATCACAATATATGCGATACTGTAATAGCTCCGGCAAGAGTCAGCGGTAAAATAACATCTGAAGTATGTGAGATTGCAGTAAGCGCTGTAAAAGCTCTGGATGGAGTTGGTATATTCGGCGTAGAATTTTTTCTTGATAAAAAAGGAAATGTTTTAATAAACGAAATTGCTCCGCGCCCTCATAATTCAGGGCATTATACAATGGAAGCATGTGTTACGTGTCAATTTGAGCAGCATGTAAGAGCTGTAACAGGGCTTCCATTGGGAGATACTTCGCTTTTACGCCCTGCTGTTATGCTAAACCTTTTAGGTATGCCCGATAGTTTTGGAAATGTAATTTTACAAGGTTATGAAGAAGCAATGAAAATCCCGGGTATTTCAATTCATTTATACGGAAAAAAAGAAGTTAAACCTTTTCGCAAAATGGGGCATTTCACAGTAACAGCGGATACAATTGATGAAGCTGTAAAAAAAGCAGAACATGTTCGTTCCATTCTGAAAATCAGCGGAGAAAATAAAACCGATAAAGGAGAAAATTAATGTCAAAACCGGTTGTAGGAATTATAATGGGAAGCGATTCAGATTTATCTGTAATGCAGGAAGCTGCTGATATTTTAAAAGAAGCTGATATAACATTTGAAATGACAATTGTTTCTGCTCACCGCACTCCAAATCGATTGGTAAAATACACATCTTCTGCGCTGACAAGGGGACTTAAAGTAATAATAGCAGGAGCCGGCGGAGCAGCGCATCTTCCCGGGATGACAGCCTCTTTTACTACATTACCTGTTATAGGTGTACCTGTAAAAACATCTGCATTTTCCGGACTTGATTCTCTTTTATCGATTGTACAGATGCCTGCCGGTATTCCTGTCGCTACTGTCGCTGTTAACGGAGCAAAAAATGCAGGGCTTTTAGCTTTGCGGATTCTTTCGATTGAAAATGATAAAATAGCAGCCTGGCTGGACAAATACATGAAAAATATGGAAAGTGAAGTAGAAGGCAAAGCACAAAAAATGGAAATTAAATTGGATATATAAAAAATATTAAGAAGAAAAACCACAGAGGACACGGAGGAACACGGAGTTTATGTACGAAAATGCTATTTCCTCCGTGAAACTCCGTGTACTCCGTGGTAAATTTCTTAATTACTAGACATCTTCATTTTATATCTTGAATGTATTTAAATATAAATGATATATTAGTATCAAATGACAAACGAGCAAAATGATAGTCCGCAGGAAAAGTGCGGTTTATTTGGAATATTTTCAAAAAAAACAGCAGCTGATGTAGCGTCTCAGGCATATATGTCGCTGTATGCATTACAGCATCGAGGGCAAGAAAGCTGCGGTATTGCTGTATGTAATGAAGGGTTAATGCAGTACCACAGCGATTTAGGTCTTGTTCCTGATGTATTTTCAAAAGAAACTCTTGAAAAACTTGGAAAAGGAAACATGGCTATCGGTCATGTGCGTTATTCTCCAATAGATCAAAAAAGCCGCTCAAACGCCCAGCCTCTTGTAGTGCGTCATATTAAAGGAGCGATGGCAATTGCGCATAACGGAAGCCTTACCAATGCATCAGAGCTGCGGGAAAAATTACAAAAAGAAGGAACTGTTTTTCATACAACAAATGACACAGAAATTATAATTAATATAATTACAAAAAAAAGAATAAATACAAATACGATAGAAGATGCTGTTGAAAAAGCAATGTACGAAATACAGGGAGCTTATTCGCTTTTAATAATGTCGCCCAGTAAATTAATTGCGATACGTGACAGTAATGGTTTTAGGCCGCTTTGTATGGGAATTCTTGATAATGATATTGTTTTTGCTTCAGAAAGCTGCGCTTTAGACAGTATTGGAGCGGATTTTGTCCGTGATATAGAACCCGGTGAAATTGTAATTGTAGATAAAGAAGGCAGCCGAAGCATTAAAACGCATTGCGGTAAAAAAAGCGGTATGTGTGTTTTTGAATTTATTTACTTTGCGCGCCCTGATTCTGTAATTGAAGGAGCGAGTGTTCATAACGCAAGGCTTAAAGCAGGAGCATTTTTGGCTATAGAGCATCCTGTAAAGGCTGATGTTGTTGTAGGAGCTCCTGATTCCGGTTTGGATGCAGCTTTAGGTTTTTCCCGTGAATCCAAAATTCCTTATGGAATTGGATTTATTAAAAACCGTTATATAGGACGCACTTTTATTCAGCCTACGCAGGAAGAAAGAGACAAAGCTGTTCGTATAAAACTAAATACTATCGAATCAACAATTAAAGATAAAAGGGTTGTATTAATAGATGATTCTATTATCCGCGGAACAACAATGCGCCGCATTGTAAAACTTCTGCGTGAAACAGGAGCCAAAGAAGTTCATTTACGAATTGCTTCTCCTCCTTTTATTCATCCATGTTATTTCGGCACTGATATTCCAAACAGGGAAAATTTAATTTCGTATGTAAAAAATAAATCGGAAATTCGAGAATATTTAAGTGTAGACAGCATTGGTTTTCTTTCGGTTGAACATGTTTCTAAAATAGCGGAAAACGCAAAATGTGATTTTTGTACAGGATGCTTTACAGGAATTTATCCAATACCAGAACCGCAAACCGCTCCAAAAAGCAGATTCGATCAAAAAATCGGAGAATCAAATTAAAGGAAAATTATGAACGATAGTTTCAGTGAAAATTACAAAAACGCAGGTGTAGATGTAACATCCGGTTATAAAGCAGTTGAATTAATAAAAAAACATGTTGAAAAAACAAAAATACCCGGAGTACTTGAAAACATTGGCGGCTTTGGCGGTTTATTCGCTTTACCGGAATATAATAACAGTAAACCGGTTCTTGTTTCCGGCACTGACGGTGTCGGCACTAAATTAATAATTGCCATGCTAATGGATAAACATGATACAATCGGAATTGATTGCGTTGCAATGTGTGTAAACGATATTATATGCGCAGCAGCAAAACCGTTATTTTTTCTTGATTATATTGCAACAGGAAAAAATATTCCAGAAAAAATCGAACAGATTGTATCAGGAGTAGCGCAAGGATGTGTTCAGGCAGGATGCGCCTTGATAGGAGGCGAAACTGCAGAACATCCTGGAATGATGAAAGAAGAAGAATACGATATAGCAGGTTTTTCTGTAGGTATCGTAGAAAAAAGTAAAATACCGGATAAAAATAAAGTAATTGCCGGCGATGTAATTATCGGAATTTTTTCTTCTGGCGTACATTCAAACGGTTTTTCTCTTACAAGAAAAGTATTCGATATAAAAAACAATAAAAATATATTGGAAAAACATTTTGATGAACTAGGAAGAACATTGGGCGAAGAACTTTTAATACCTACAAAAATATATGTTAAACCTGTTCTTGAACTATTCGAAAAATTACCTGTACGTTCAGCGTGTAACATAACAGGCGGCGGTTTTCAGGAAAATATACCTAGAGCTTTTGGCGATAATCTCGGTGCTGTAATAAATAAAAAAAATATTGAAATACCTGCGATTTTTGATTTAATAAGCAAGACTGGCAATATTCCTCAAAGAGATATGTTTAACACTTACAATATGGGAGTAGGCATGTGTGTGATTACTCCTTCGCAAAATGCGGACGAAGCTCTGAATATTCTGCGTTCTTGCGGTGAAAAAGCTGCAATAATAGGTGAAGTTAAAAACGGAATTACAGGAGTAAAACTTGATTAATATTGCAGTACTTGTAAGCGGAGGTGGAACCAATTTACAGGCTTTAATCGACGCTGCTGATAAAAATAAACTTGAAAGCGGTAAATTATCGCTTGTGATATCTTCCAAAGCGCAAGTGTATGCAATTGAAAGGGCGCAAAAAGCAGGAATAAAAGCGATTACCATAGAAAGAAAAAAATATAATGAATTAATAGATTTTGATAAAGCTATCGCAAATGCATTATCAGAACATAATATTGATCTTGTTGTTTTAGCAGGATTTTTATCGGTGTTAGGTGAAAATGTTATAAATTTATACAAAAATAAAATAATAAATGTGCATCCGTCTCTTATACCTTCTTTTTGCGGAAAAGGATTTTACGGTTTAAATGTTCACAAGGCAGTTTTGGATTACGGTGTAAAGATAACAGGAGCTACAGTTCACTTTGTAAATGAAACTATAGACGGCGGAAAAATAATTTTACAAAAAGCAATTGATGTTTTACCCGGTGATACACCGCAGTCTTTACAGCAGCGTGTAATGGAAGAAGGGGAGTGGGTACTGCTTCCAAAAGCTGTAGAAATGTATTGCAAAGGAGAATTAAAATAGATGAAGGTGTTAGTTTTAGGAGGCGGCGGGCGTGAACATGCAATAATAAAATCGTTAAAAAAAAATAACAAAATAAAAGATATTTATGCAGCCCCTGGAAACGGCGGTATAAATAGGGATGCACAATGTATTCCTATAAAAGCAATTGACATAACAGGTGTAATAAAATTTACTGAAGAAAATAAAATTGATTATGTAGTAGTCGCACCGGATGATCCGCTTGCGATAGGAATGGTAGATGCTCTTGAAGAAAGAGGAATCAGATGTTTTGGTCCAAAAAAAGCGGCAGCGCGTATAGAAAGCAGTAAAATATTTTCAAAAAATTTAATGAAAAAGTATAACATTCCTACAGCTTGTTACGAAACATTTTCTGATTATGAAAAAGCAAAAAGTTATTTAGAATCTGATTCTGTAAAATTTCCCATTGTAATAAAAGCCGACGGTTTAGCGCTTGGCAAAGGCGTTATAATCGCTGAAAATTTTGAACAGGCAAAAGAAGCAATCGGTTCGATGATGAAAGAAAAAAAATTCGGCGATTCGGGCGCTAATATCGTCATAGAAGAATTTCTTACAGGACCGGAAGTTACAGTTCTTTCGTTTACAGACGGAAATGTTATCGTTCCAATGATTTCTTCGATGGATCATAAAAGAATATTTGACGGAAATAAAGGGCTTAATACGGGAGGAATGGGTGTTATTGCTCCAAACCCGTATTATAATGAAGAAATTGCCGATGTTTGCCAAAAAACTATTTTTCAGCCTACTATAGCGGCAATGCGTGAAGAAGGCTGCCCGTTTAAAGGATGTTTATACTTTGGATTAATACTTACAGAAAACGGTCCAAAAGTAATCGAGTATAATAGCCGTTTTGGAGACCCGGAAACTCAGGCAGTTTTACCGCTTCTGGAAACCGACCTTTTAACGATTATGGAATCAGTTACTGATGAAAAACTTGAAAATATCGATATTCAATGGAAAAAATCCTTTTCTGCATGTATTGTAATGGCAAGCGGCGGATATCCTGAAAGTTACAAAACAGGCTTACAATTAACAGGGCTAAATGATCAGGGCAATTGCACAAATAAAGACGTTACAATATACCACGCAGGAACAGAATACAAAAACGAAATGTTTTATACATCCGGGGGCAGAGTACTTGGTATAACAGCTATAGCGGAAAATAAGGAAAAAACCCTAGAAATAGCGTATAAAACAGCAAAAACAATCGACTTTGAGGGTGTTCATTACAGAAAAGACATAGGAAAGTACTAATTTATTGCTTCCTGGTTGTTGATTGTCATGTTTTATGGTAGAATTCCTATGTTTGGAGGCTTTAATGAAAAATAATAAAAATCTCGTTTTAACAATGTTTTTATGTTTTTTTATATTCATTTTGAATGTTCATATAAGTGCTCAAAATATTAATCATGTCACTCTTGAAAATTTTAGTAAAAGTCTGGAATGCCTTATGGCTGGTGATTTTCATAACGCTATTTTATACAGTAACATGGTAATAAGATCAGATCCCAATTCTGCCATTAATTATGTGATAAGAGCACGCGCTTATTATGAATTAAACGATTATAATAGAGCTATAATAGATTGTGATCATGCAATCAGATTAGACAGAAATAATTCCGCCGCGTTTACTATCCGCGGCAATGCTTACGGACAAAACGGCGATTTAACAAGAGCGATTTCGGATTGGCAGGCAGCGCTTCGTTTAAATCCGAATATTGAAGAAGCAAGGCAGAATATCGAGCTTGCTCGTCTGCGGCAGGAAATGGCAAATGCGGAATGAGCGGTTGTAATGAAAAATATACCGTTTTATTCAGAAGGTTTAAAATTTTCCTGTAAACGCTGTTCCTCATGCTGCCGTCACGATTCAGGTTTTGTTTTTATTTCAGAAAATGATCTTGAAAATCTTATATCAGCTTTAAAAATAAATAAAAAAAATGTAATAGATACCTATTGCAGATGGGTAACAGACTGGAAAGGAGACGAAGTTCTTTCGTTAAAAGAAAAATTTAATAAAGATTGTATATTATGGGATAACGGCTGCCTTGTTTATAAAAAACGCCCTGCGCAATGTATTACTTTTCCGTTTTGGGAATCTATCTTATCTTCTTCAAAAGCCTGGGAAACTGCCGCATCAAGCTGCCCGGGAATGAACGAAGGTAAATTACATAACAAAATAATTATCGAAGAAAATATTGAATTGCGTTCTTCACAGCCAATAATAAATAAAAACCGTGAAAAATCTTTGAACAGCAGATATACAGGGAGAAGTTTATGAAAATAAAATTTTGGGGTGTTCGTGGTTCCACTCCTGCTCCAACACCTCCGTCACGCATTAAAAGTAAAATTTCAGCGATTATTGAGCAGATAACTCCCGAAGATTTAGAAAGCGCCGACAGCCGTGAAAGGTTTTTGGCAGGACTTCCGCCCTGGTTATTCGGCACTGTAGGAGGAAATAGTCCGTGTGTCAGTGTAACGTTTGATGATGCTGATGTTGATGAATGTATTGTTTTTGACTGCGGTTCCGGGTTACGTGAAATGGGAATAGCCCAGGCTTTTGAAAAAAGAAAAGTTAATCATTATCATGTTTTTATTTCTCATTTCCATTGGGATCATATACAGGGGCTTCCTTTTTTTGGTCCTGCATATAATCCAAAAATAAAAATGAATTTTTATTCTCCTGTCGCCGGGCTTGAAAGAATTTTAAACGGTCAGATGGTTCATCCCTATTTTCCGATTAATTTAAATGCAATGGGTTCAAAAAAAACATTTAACTATATTGAAAAAGAAATTAATATTTCAGGGCGGACAATAACATTCAAAAAAATGAATCATCCCGGGGATTGCTATACATACTGTGTTAACGAAAACGGAAAACGTGTTATTTATGCAACAGATACAGAGCTTACTGCCAATGATTTTGAAAAAAGCGAATCAAATACGGAATTTTTCAAAGATGCAGATTTAATTATTATAGATTGCCAGTATACGTTAGGTGAAGCAATAGAAAAATATAATTGGGGGCACAATGCCTTCAGTTTAGCGGTAGACTTTGCAGCTAACTGGAATATTAAACACATGGTTATGTTTCATCATGATCCAACTTATGATGATCATAAACTATACGGAATATTACAGTCGGCAAAATGGTATCTGGAAAGATTAAATCTTAAAGGAATTGAATTAACACTTGCAATAGAAGGACTTGAAATAACAATATAATTTCTAAAAAGGAGCATATACTTTTTTGCCGGGCAGAAGAAAAAAAAAGTTTAATATTTTCTCAAGTATTTTAAAACTTATTACATTTATGCTTGCTGCAGCTATAATTGTTATTCCTTTAACTATTGGTGTATTTATGTATTTTAACTCGGCTGTTCATGATGTAAGACAGGTAACTGTATCGGAAAATGACGCTATAAGATTATCAGAAGACGGTAATTATTTAATAGACATTAGAAGAGGTGAAACTTCTCAGTCAGTAGGGCTTCGCCTGGAAAGAGCCGGATTAATAAAAAACAGATATTTCTGGAATATTATGTGCCGTTATTTTAATGAACATATAAAAACAGGTACTTATAAATTAGAACTTCCTGTAACTCCAGTTGGAATACATAGTATTCTAGTTTCCGGAAGGGAAATACTTCATAAAGTTACAATTCCTGAAGGAGTTACTTTAAAAAAAGCGGCTTTAATACTTGAGCAGGCAGGTATTTGTTCAGCCGACAGTTTTTTGGCATCTGCTAAAAATCCTGATATAATAAATCATTACGGTATTCCAAATGATTCAATGGAAGGATACCTTTTCCCTGATACATATTTTTTTCCAAGTGAATATCCGGCTGACAGAACAGTAAGAAAAATGGCGGATAACTTTTTCAGCAAGCTCGATATTATAAGCCCTACAATAAGAGGAATGAATGTTCATGAATTAAATGAAATAGTAATTCTTGCATCTATTATTGAAAGAGAATACAGAGTAGCTGATGAAGCGCCTGTAATGGCAGGAGTTTTTTTAAACCGTATAAGAATCAATATGAGGCTTCAATCCTGCGCTACTGTAGAATACATTATTACAGAGATACAGGGTAAACCTCATCCCAGAGTATTATTGTATGTTGATTTGGAAATCAGAAATCCATATAATACTTACCTTTATTCAGGACTTCCGCCCGGTCCAATTTCTGCGCCGGGTATGGTTGCACTGCGTGCTGCAATTTATCCGCAAAGTACGGATTTTCTTTATTTCAGACTGACAGATGCTGCAAGCGGCAGGCATTATTTTTCCAGAACTCATGATGAGCATATTAGAGCCGCAGATTATTTTACAAAGCCGCCCAGTTGAGGAAAAATGGCTTTCATTTCTAAAACTACAATAAATGAAGTTAATTCCCGTATGGATGCTGTTTCCATAGTCGGTGATTATTTAAGGCTCGAAAAAAAAAGCGGACGATGGTGGGGAAGATGTCCTTTTCACGGCGGAGGTCAGGAAAAAACTCCGTCATTTAAAATAGATCCTGATACAAAAATGTTTTATTGTTTCGGCTGTAATAAAGGCGGTAATGTAATCAGCTTTGTAATGGAAATGGATAAACTAACATATCCTGAAGCAATAAAAAGCCTTGCGGATAAAATGGGGATCGAAATTATTTACGAAGAAGGAGAGTCGGAAAAAGGACAGGAAAATACATTAAAAGAAGATCTTTATGAATTATATAACAGGTTAACAAAAACTTTTGAGCATTTTTTATATGATAAATCGCATAACGCAGATGCCGCTTTAAAATATATAAAGGAAAGAGGCATTAATGAAGAAATAATAAAAACTTTTAAAATAGGATTTGCTCCTTCTAACCGTGATTTTTTATTAAATTTTTTAAAACAAAAGGGATATTCAGATGATTTCCTTGGAAAATCAGGATTGTTTTCCGCCAGATATAAAACGATTCCGCTTTTTTCAGGAAGGCTTATGTTTCCGATAACGGATCGACAGGGAAAGATCGTTGCTTTTGGAGGAAGAGCGCTGCCTGGAATAACACAGCAAGATGGAACACAGCCGCCAAAATATATAAATTCACCTGAAACAGAAATTTATAAAAAAGGTCAAACTCTTTTTGCTATAGAACAGGCAAAACCGGAAATGAGAAAAACAAAAACTGTTTTTTTAGCAGAAGGATATATTGATGTAATAGCTTTGCATCAGGCAGAAATTATAAATAGTGTTGCACCTCTTGGAACTGCTTTTACAGACGAGCAGGCTAGCTGGCTTCGGCGCTGGGTAGAAAATGTAGTTTTACTTTTTGACAGTGATGAAGCAGGGCAAAAAGCTGCGTATAAAGCAATTATTACTTGCAGGAAAAATGGGCTTTCCTGTCAGCTTGTAAACACTCAAGAAGGGTTAAAAAATGAAGTAAAAACCGTAAATATTGAAAAATTCAAAGATCCGGCTGATATTTTACAGGAATTTGGCTCCCAGATATTGAAAAAAGTTTTGAAATCTACTATAAATGACTTTGAGTACCTAATTTCTCATGGAAGGTCTCAATATATTGAGGCAAGAGGTGATATAAGAGGGGCTTCAGAATTTATGTTTCCGTTTCTGGAAGCTCTGGATTCTGAAGTTGATCGCTCTGACTGTATTACAAGGATAGCTGATATTTTTAAAATTGAACGGGTATCTGTTCAAAAAGATTTTTCAGACTGGAAAAGAAAAGGTTATAAAGATTTTAACGAAAAGCAAGTTAATGATTTGCCGAAAATGCAAATACGCAGAAATGCCGAACTTAGCCTGCTTACATTAATAGCTG
Source organism: Treponema sp. (assembly GCA_009781475.1). Taxonomy (GTDB): domain Bacteria; phylum Spirochaetota; class Spirochaetia; order Treponematales; family Breznakiellaceae; genus WQXQ01. The sequence continues at coordinate 50,701 of WQYB01000006.1, read as the reverse complement.
TAAATATGGAATTGTATCATGAATTCCGCTCAGCTTTGGAAATTAAGGAGATTGATGACAGAGCAGCAAAAGAACTTTTTATTACTTTGGAAGAATGTTATAAGCATGATGAAAATACAATTGATTTAATGCTTGCAAGAATTAAAGATGAAAACCTGCGGAATTACATCGCCGAACACGGTACTTCGCAGGAATTTAAAATAAACCCAAGAAGGTTTATGGAGGATGGAATAAATAAAATTAAAAAGAAAAGACTGGAAAAAAGACTTTTGGAAATAAACGCTCAAATGCGTGAAAGTGAAAGAACACCGGAAAATATTGAGAATATTGATGAATTGCTGGCGGAAAAAATATTAATTGATTCGCAAATAAGAAAACTTGAAGGCAGATAAAAAATGATAAATATTTTTAAAATTAAAATAAAAAAAGCGCAGCCGCTGATAAAATATTTTTATAAAAAGCAAAATAAAAGAATCTATTTTAAAACTCAGGAAGAATTAAAAGATAAAATTAATACAGTTGGTATTTTGTCAGCTTCTGATCAGGATATTTCTGATCCTGCGATTATAAAACTGCTTGAATACGGAAAAGTAAAAAAGACTTTATCTTACGAAGAATTATCAGATTTCCTTCCCGAACATATAACAAACTCGGATAAAATTGAACAGGTTTTGGCGTTACTGGAAGCAAATAATGTTCAGCTTGTTGAAGAAGAAAGTTCTTCTGATGAGGATGAAAATCAAAAAACTCAGGAAACCTCAAGAAAAAAATCCGCTCAGGCTAATGACAAGGATTCATCCCTTGTAGACGATCCTATAAGATTATACCTTCGTGAAATAGGAAGAGAACACCTTCTTACAGCTGAACAGGAAATTGTTCTTTCCAAGCAAATGGAAGAAGGCGAAAATATAGTAAAAAATGTAATAAAAAAATCAGGCATGATAATCCCGGAATTTTATTCGATTGCTCAAAAAGCGTTTTCCAAAAAAGACTTCCGTGAAATGAACCTTTCAAAAAAAGAAATTACAGAACATATGACGGAGTACAGAAGATTAAATCAATTTTACAAAGATACACTGCGTGTTATTAATATTGATTTAAAAAATTACATGGAATTAAAAAAACAGTTAATTGCCAAAGATGAAGATTATAAAGAAGATAAAGATTGTTCGAATATAAGAAAACGAATAATGAAAATTGTAAAAAATACACAATTACATCCTGATGAAATACAGGCTTTTTCTGATAAATTTATCATAGCGTCCAGGAAAATTAAACGTTATATAAAAGAACAGGAAAGACTGGAAAAACATCTGAAAGTCGGATCTTTAAAAGAACTGCGTACATTAGGTAGATTCCTTACTATAAAAGAAGAAAGAGAAAAACTTGAAAATGAACTGGGTCTTTCATCTGATGAAATAAAAGAAAAAATAAGACTTGTTCAGGTAACAGAAAAAAAACTTAAAACAATGGAAATTGAGTTTGAAGAAACTATAGAAAATATTAATCAAATGGCGTCTGAAATTTATCACGGCAGAGTTATGATGAAAAACGCCAAAGATAAATTAATAAGAGCGAATTTACGCCTTGTTGTTTCTATAGCAAAAAAATATATAAATAGGGGATTACACTTTTTTGATCTTGTTCAGGAAGGTAATATAGGACTAATAAAAGCAGTTGAAAAATTTGAATATCAAAAAGGGTTTAAATTTTCTACTTATGCTACATGGTGGATAAGACAGGCGATAACAAGATCAATTTCTGATCAAGCAAGAACTATACGTGTACCTGTACATATGATTGAACAAATAAATAAAGTTGTCCGCGAATCAAGACAGTTATTGCAGTCATTGGGAAGAGAACCTACAGACGAAGAAATTGCAGAAAAACTCGGCTGGACAGCGATGAGGGTAAAATCTGTTAAAAATGTAGCAAGAGAACCTATCAGCCTTGAAACTCCAATAGGAGAAGAAGAAGATTCGCTTTTAGGAGATTTCATCGAAGATAAAGATGTAGAAAATCCCGCAAATCAAACAGCATTTAAGGTTTTACAGGAACAGCTTGGCGGAGTTCTTTCTACGCTTCCGGCACGGGAACAGGAAGTATTAAAAATGCGTTTCGGACTTGATGACGGTTATTCGCTTACTTTGGAAGAAGTAGGTTTATATTTCAATGTTACAAGAGAAAGAATAAGACAAATAGAAGCAAAAGCACTACGGAGGCTTAGACATCCAAAAAGAAGCCGTCCGTTAAAAGATTACCTGGATCATTAGATCCATGACCATCAGGAGGGATTTATGGTAACCGACAATGATTTAGAAAAATTGAGATCTTTACAGGAAATTATTTTTGAAAAAATTGGACTTGAAAAAAGTATTCAGGAGATACCGAAATTACTTGGTACTCAGGAAGAACTTTTAAACAGGCTGAAAAAAACATTTATAGAAAAAAATTCTGATTATGAAAAAGTAAAATCGGAAGAAATCGATTTAAAAAATAAACTTGCCGAAGCTGAATCTTCAAGAGAAAAGTCGGAAAAAAATATGGATGCCATAAGTACACAGCGTGAATATGAAGCGCTGGACAAAGAAATAAAAGACGCATCTGAAAAAGAACAGATATACAGAAAAGATCTTCAGCAAAAAGAAAGAATTTTAGCCGATCTTGACGAAAAAATTAAACAGCAGGGAGCGTTAATTGAACAACAGGAAAAAGAACTTGAAGAGCGCAGAAAAAAAATAGAAGCTGAAATTTCAGACAAGCAAAAACAAATTGACGCTTTGCGTAAAAAAGAAAGTAAACTTACAGAAACTTTTGATAATGAAGTTATTTTCAAATTTGAAAGGATCATAAAAAATAAAATGGGTATTGGTATTGTTGCTATTAAAGGTAATGTATGCCTTGGCTGTAACATGATTTTACCTGTTCAATTCGCCAACGAAGTCCGTATAGGAGAAGAATTTGTTTTCTGTCCGTACTGTTCGCGTATTTTATTTTATGAAGAATCAGCAGAAGGTGAAGAAGATTACTTCAATACTGAAGACACAGGAGCTCTTTCTGATCTTGACGAAATGGATGAAGATGAAGAAGACGAAGATGAAGAAGAAGAGGAAATAATAAACATAGATTCTGAAGAATAAAAAAAAATGTATTGAACCATAAGCCGGGTTTTGTTCCCCTTTCACGCAGTGAAAAGGGTGCTGCCATCTGTCTGAAAATGCTTTTTCAAACACTTTTTTGCAGTCTACCTGCACTTAACCGGCGGGCAGCCGGCGAATGGTTAATAAACCAAAGGTTTAAAGAACCAATTCTTGCGCTATTTGACTTTGCTCCTGATGAGGCTTGCCATTTTCCAGCTTCGCTGGAATCTTTCCGGCATTGTTGCCAATACCGAGGTGGGCTCTTACCCCGCCATTTCACCCTTTCCCGACCACTTAAAATACCAAAAAATATTAAGCATAAATCTTAGCATTTTAAGTGGTCGGGAGGTATATTTTCTGTTGCGCTATCTGTTTCAGACCACTTAATCACAAGTGATTAGATGGTCTGACCCCGGGTGTTACCCGGCATCATACCCTGCGGAGCCCGGACTTTCCTCCTGACCACCTGACCACTTAAATATCAATCTAATATAAATATGAAAAATATTAGAAATTTAAGTGGTCAGGTGGTCAGGCGGCAGCTTGGTTCAACACAGTGTAAATATAAGTCCTTTTTTCATATAATTCAAGTCTATTTTTAACAGTTTTTATCAATTAAATTGAGCCTAATTGACACTTTACCGATAATTATTATAGAATTCCATATATTTATAGAACTATGTTAAGTAATAAAACTGGGTCCAATTACGGGCGTCATATATATCATCTCAAAAAATTTCGCTTTATAGGGCTTATATTTCTGTCATTATTACTTATAACTGCTTCAATTTTAGTTATTTTCCAGTTAAGTAACAGCGTAAAAAATGAAAGAAGGGAAATTTTACAGATTTGGAACGAAGGTAATTATGAGCTTGTATATGAAATTTCACAGAAAGCGCTTTTAGATTACCCCATGGATTATTTTTTACTCACTATTCATGGTTTTTCCGCATATCAATTGGGGATATCGCAAATAAATAATCAAAATATGCTTAAATTTATTAATGAATGTATTTTTTCTTTGAGAAAAGCCATTATTCAAAAAGAATCTGCAAAAGACGGACGTGTATATTATGTATTGGGAAAAGCGTATTCATATAAGGGAAATGAATATGCCGATCTAGCCGTAAAATACCTTGAAATTGCAGATAAACTTTTGTATAACGCATCTGATATACCTGAATATCTGGGGCTTTCATACGCAGCATACGGTGATTACAGAAAAAGCGTTATATCTTTTACAAATGCATTTGTTCCCGGAGCACCTCCTTCAGATAATCTTTTATTGTCAATAGCCAGATCTTATATAGCAATGGAAGAATATAATACAGCTTTCAGTTATTTGCAGCATTGTGTTGAAATATCTGCGGATTCAAGATCAATTGATATTTCACGTTTAATGTTAGCTGAAATATATAAAATAAACGGTGATTATGAAAACGCAGAAACCCAATATTTAAGCATAATAAGAAACTCCGGCGAAAATGCTGAAGTACGTTTTCAGTTAGGTGAACTCTATAATCAGAAAGGCGAAACAACAAGAGCTCGATCAGAATGGAGAACAGCATACAGACTTGATCCGTCTCATGCAAGGGCAAGAGTACGGCTTAATATATAAATAAGGAGAAAGATATGTTTGGCAGCATTTCATCAGATTTTGGAATTGATTTAGGAACATGTAATACGTTAATTTATATCAAAGGCAAGGGAATTGTTTTAAATGAACCGTCTGTTGTAGCGGTAGAAAGAGGAACAAAAAAGATAGTAGCGGTAGGAGCTGCTGCCAAAAGAATGTTATGGAAAACACCTGAAAATATAATTGCCATAAGACCTATGCGTGATGGTGTCATTGCTGATATTGAATCAACAGAAAAAATGATACGTTGTTTCATTGACAGTGTTTTTCCGCGTTACCGTTTTATTAAACCAAGAATGGTAATTGGCGTTCCTTCATGTATCACAGAAGTTGAAAGACGTGCTGTAGAAGAAGGTGCATATAAATCAGGCGCAAGAGATGTCCGTGTAATTGAAGAAAGTCTTGCGGCAGCAATTGGCGCTGATATACCAATTAGAGAACCTGCAGGTCATATGATTTTAGATATCGGAGGCGGAACAACAGAAATTTCTGTTATATCACTTGGCGGAATGGTTGTAACAAGCGCAATTAGAGTAGGCGGAGACGAATTTGATGATTCAATTATTAAACATATCCGCAGCGTACACAACCTGATTATCGGCGAATATATGGCAGAAAAATTAAAAATAGAAATCGGTAATGCTTCTCCGGATAAAATTATTGATAAAATGGAAGTGAAAGGAAATGACGCTATAACAGGACTTCCGCGCCGTTTAGAAATAGATTCTGTAGAAGTTAGAGAAGCATTAAAAGATCCAATAACTCAAATTATTGACGAAATAAAAACAGTACTTGGAAAAACACCTCCGGAACTTGCTGCTGACATTGTAGACAGAGGCATTGTAATGACAGGCGGAGGCTCACTTTTAAAAGGACTTGATAAACTGATACAAAAGGAAACAGGAGTACCTGCTATTGTAGCCGAACAACCGGAAATGTGTGTAGCTTTCGGAGCCGGAAAATACTTTGATTATATTAAAGGCGACGATCTTACAAAAAATATATACGACAGATTAAACGGATAACTGAATGTCTCGTGGAATTTTCGGCAAACTTCCGCGCAGAAGTGGAGGAAAAACTGCAGGAGCTCAAATAAATTCATCTGTATTTATTTTTGTAGTTTTAATATTGGTTTCATCTGTTTTATTATTATTATCTACAAGAGATTTTATTTTTGGTGTAAAAAATGTCGGGTTGTCATTTTTCTCTGGTATTAGAGGCGGAATACATGAAATTAATTCTTTTGTTTCAAGAACAGTGCTTTCTATAAGTGAACTTGCAACTTTACGGCAGGAACATGCTAATTTACTCAGGCAATTGGATCGTTTTCAGGAAATGGAACGAAGCAACGCCGAAATATATCAGGAAAATATCAGATTAAAAGAACAGCTTGATTTTTCAAAAACAATACGTTACCGTCATATTCCTGCACAAATTTCAGGACGTGATCCTGATAATTTATTTTCAGCTATTGTTGTTAATAAAGGCAGTTTTTCGGGTGTTTCGAATAACATGGCTGTAGTTGCATGGCAGGATGGAACACAGGCTCTTGTAGGTAAAGTTATTCAAACAGGTATTTATGAATGTCTTGTAATGCCTGTTTTTGATATGAATTCTCAGGTTTCTTCGCGCATTTCTGTATCACGTTATGAAGGGATAATTGAAGGACAAGGACACTGGGAAACGCCGCTTTTACTGCGTTTTGTGCCAAGAAGAGCAAGAGACGATATAAATATCGGTGATGTTATTATCTCAAGCGGTATGGGAGGTATCTTTCCTGAAAATATTAATATAGGACGTGTAAGCAGTATTAATATTTTAGAATATGAAACTACACTTGAAATAGAAGTTATACCAATGATAGATTTTTCAAGGCTTGAGTATGTTTTTATCATAGAAGCTGAAAACATAGAACCTGAAATAGTGTTTTACGAATATTCAGGATACGACTATGATTAGAAGCGTTATATGGACAGTAGTTTTATGCAATGTTGCCGCAATTTTACAATCAACAGTAATGAACAATATTGCGATATTTAACGCAGTCCCTGATCTTGCGTTATGTGTACTTGTTTTTTCGGCTTATGTAAACGGAACAATGGCAGGGCAGGTTTCGGGATTTTTCTCCGGGCTTTTTTATGATTTTCTTTCTGTTGCTCCGCTTGGAATGAATTGTATTATACGCACCATAACCGGCGCATTAACAGGAATTTTTAAAGGGCAGTTTTTCCTTGATTTTATTTTAATGCCGGTCATTCTTTGCACATTGGCAACAATATTAAAAATCTTAATTACATTTATTCTGCATTTGGTTATAGGTACTTCTATTCCAAACCCATTTATCAATTTTTCAACTTCACTGATAGAAACAGGATTAAACGCCTTAAGTGCGCCTCTTTTATTCTTAATATTGAAAAATTTTAAACCTATTTTACTGGGACGCAGCTGATAATGCATGATAATCAGATAAACCGTATTAATATATTTTTAGTTTTGCTTGCAGTTGTCTTCATAATTTATTCCATAAGACTTTTCAGCATGCAAATTCTTTCAGGCGAAATACATCAAAGAAGAGCTCAGGAAATATCCAGAAGAACTTATATAATTCCTACGCAAAGAGGCGAAATATATGATCGTAACTTCAGTAAGCCATTTGTAATAAACAGGGATACATTTGCAGTAACAATTACCCCTGCAGAAGTTCCAAGAGGCAGAATTGATGAAGTTTTAGACTCTTTATCCGAAATACTTAATATTCCGGCTGATGACATAAGAGGAAGGCTTCCAAGCCAATATCTGCAATTATACCAGCCTGTAGAAATTGCATCTAACGTACCGTTTGCAAATATTGCCGCATTGGCAGAAAGAAAAAATAATCTTCCCGGAATTTCATGGCATATTAAATCTGTTAGAAATTATGTTGATGTTGGCAGTCTTTCGCACATATTGGGTTATGTAGGTGATATTACAAGAGACGAACTAACCACTCTTTATAATCTTGGATACCAAATGGGTGATATGATAGGTAAATCGGGAATAGAAAGGCAATATGATGAATTATTACGCGGTGAAAAAGGTTTTGAAACCAGAACTGTAGATTCAAGAGGCAGGCGTATCGCCGGTCTTGAAAATATAAACCGTGTTTCTCCTGTAATGGGGAAAAATCTTGTTTTGACAATAGACGCTGATTTACAGACACTTGTAGAAAAAGCTGTAGGACCGCAGAACGGTGCTGCTGTAGTTATGCGCCCTTCAACCGGTGAAATTCTTGCAATGGTTTCTTATCCCTGGTATGATCCCAATATTTTTACAGACGGTCTTGCTGCCGATTTTAGGGCATTGTTAGACGATCCTTCAAGGCCATTTATTAATAGAGCAATCCAGTCAAGCTATCCGCCTGCATCAACTTTTAAAATTGTTATGTCAACATCAATTTTGTCAGAAAATGTATATCAACCCGAGCAGTCTGTTTTATGCCGTGGTATGATGAATTACGGAAATAGAAACTGGCATTGCTGGAATAGAGCAGGGCACGGAAGACTTAATTTAAGGGGAGCTCTTTGGCATTCATGTAATATTTATTATATGACAGTAGGAAGGGATAACCTTGGCATTGAACGTATTATTAATACTGCAAGAGATTTCGGTTACGGAAAACTTACAGGTATTGATTTACCAGGTGAAGCAGAGGGTTTGGTTCCAACACCGCAATGGAAAGAAAGGCGTTTCCATGAAAGATGGGTGTTAGGTGATACAATGAATGTTTCAATAGGGCAGGGATTTATGCTTGTAACGCCGCTTCAGATGTGTAATATGGTCAGCATGATTGTTAATAACGGTACTATTTACAAACCGCATGTATTAAAAGAAGTACGTGACCCGATAACAAATGCTATTGAAAGCGTTGTCAGCCCGGAAGTTATACATAAAAGCAATATTAACCCTTCTGTTTTTGAATTTGTGCGACAGGATATGAGGTCTGTTGTAACTCAGGGAACAGCTCAATATCCGCTGAATATGCGAACAGTACAAATAGCAGGAAAAACAGGAACAGCCGAAATTGGTTTATCTGATCGCTGGCATTCCTGGTTTACAGCTTTTGCTCCATTTAACAGCACAAATCCGGAAGAGCAAATAGTAGTTACTGTAATTATCGAAGCCTCTACTTTTCAGGTTTGGAGAGCTTCAGCCGCAACTGCGATTATATTCCAGGGATATTTCGGCAAACAGGATTATGAAGGAGCTTTGCGCTCTTTGGGTTTTCAGCATACGTTTTAAACGGAGTTTATGAATGAAAATACGTGATATTTTAGGAATTGATTATCTATTACTTCTCCCAGTTTTAATACTTTTAGTTATAGGAATATTTTTTATTTATTCATCAGGAGTAAACTCTGACGGTATACTTATATCAAGAGAATATTTAAGACAGATTGTATGGGCATCATCCGGATTACTTGCAGCGATTGTTATTTCTTTTATAAATTACCGCAGGTTTTATAATTTTTCATTATACATATATATTATTACTTTATTTTTCTTATTATATACACTTCTTTTCGGCCATGTAATTTATAATGCTGCAAGATGGCTAAGATTAGGAGGAATCGGCGTTCAAATGTCAGAATTTGTTAAAATTTCTGTAATAATTCTTCTTGCCCGTTATCTTGCAGACACAGATCGTAACAGGGAATCATTATCGCGTTTTATTATTAGCTGTGTAATTGTTTTTATTCCAATGGGAATTGTTCTTTTACAGCCGGATCTAGGGACTGCAATGGTTTATATTTCCATTTTGATTATAATGATTTTTATGGCAGGCGTAAGAATGCGTTATGTCGCATTTATGATTTCATGTATGGCAATTACAGGAATTTTTTTGGTATTACCTCTTTGGCAGACATTTATTTTAAAGAAATCAATTCCCATATTCGCAATTCTTACCAATTCAAGAATTATTATTTTAACAATACTTTTCTTTTTATTAATAGCAGTTATTGCAATATTTGGTTATATTAAATTTAAAAAGAAATATTTTTTCTGGGTAGTTTATATTTCGGCAATCATTGTTTTTTCATTGGCAGCTTCTTATTTTGCAAGAATGGTTTTAAGGAATTATCAAATAATGCGCCTTATTGTTTTTCTGGATCCTAATGTAGATCCGCGCGGTGCGGGCTGGAATATTATTCAATCCATAACTGCTATAGGAGCAGGAGGTTTAACAGGACAAGGTTTTTTACAGGGAACACAAAGTCATTATCAATTCCTGCCTGAGCAAAGCACAGATTTTATTTTTTCAATATTTTCCGAAGAATCCGGTTTCCTGGGAGGACTTTTTGTTTTTTCTCTTTATATGTTTATTTGTTACCGTTTAACAGCAATTATGAAAATTGTAACAGATCCTTTCGCAAGATATGTTTGCGCAGGACTTGCCGGAATGTTCAGTTTTCATTTTATTATAAATGTCGGAATGACAATGGGAATAATGCCCGTAACAGGTCTTCCGCTTTTATTAATGTCTCACGGAGGCTCATCTGTAATGACTTCCATGGTTGGAATTGGAATTGCATTAAGTATTTTCGTAAGAAGGTATAACCGTTGATCGCAAAAAAGTATATTGATCCTCTCCAGGTTTTTGGCGGCAGGCTTTTGGAAGTTGACAAACCTGCCCGTTATACCGGAGGCGAGGTAGGTATTCTTGCAAAAAAAGACGAAGATTTTCAAAGCATTATAGCTTTTCCTGACCTTTATGAAATTGGAATGGGAAATCAGGCATTACGGATTATATATAATATATTAAACGGAATGAATGGAATATCGTGCGATCGTTGTTTTGCTCCGGCTCCTGATTTTGAAAAAATGTTATGTATTAATAATGTCCCATTATACGGACTTGATACAGGAATATCAATTTCAGATGTTGATCTTTTAATGTTCACTTTAGGTTACGAACTGGGTTTAAATGGAATTTTAACCATGCTTAATATTTCAGGTATTCCGTTACATATTAATGAAAGAAAAAACAATCATCCTATTGTAATCGCAGGAGGTCCTGCAGTATCCAATCCGCTGCCATATTCACCATTTATAGACGCTTTTTGGATAGGAGAAGCAGAAGCAGGTTTTTTTGAACTGGCAGCAGAGCTTGCGGAATTAAAAAAAAATAAACAGGGCAGAGAAGCGCTATTTGATAAATTATCTTCACACCCGAATATATGGACAAAGGAAAAGAAAAAAACAACAAAAGCCGTATATATGGATTTTTCGCAAAGTGATACTTATGTATATCCTGTTCCAAGCATGAAAATTATTCAAAATCACGGAACTGTAGAAATAATGAGAGGCTGTCCTAATGGCTGCCGTTTTTGCCATGCAGGATTTTGGTATAGACCTTCAAGACAAAAAGATATAGAAAAAATACTAGACCAAAGTGAAAAAATAATTAATAAAGGAGGATGGCAGCAGATAAGCCTTTCTTCACTTTCTTCCGGTGATTATAATGATATAGGCTGCCTTATTGAATTATTAAACGAACGTTTCGGTGATAATCATGTTTCATTTCAGTTACCTTCACTTAAAGTTTCAAGTTTTTCACTTTCTTTATTAAACAAGATTTCCATGACTAGAAAAAGCGGGCTTACATTTGCAGTTGAAACCCCGAATGATTATTGGCAGATGTCAATCAATAAAGAAGTAACCCGTGATTATGTTATTTCTATTTTAGAAGAAGCTAAAAGAAACGGCTGGAAGACAGCAAAATTTTATTTTATGATAGGACTTCCTGTTCAATCATTCGGCAGCCAATTAGAAGAAAAAGAAGAAAAAGAGATAGTTTCATTTATCGAAGAAATATCAAAAAAAACCCGTATGTTTTTTAATATAAATATAAGCGTATTTGTACCAAAACCACATACACCTTATCAGTACGCCTCTCAAATGAAAGCTGATACAGCAGAGAAAATATTATTTTTTTTACGTTCAAAATTAAAACCTATGGGTCACAAGGTAAGTACATCAGATTTATTGATAACGCAAATAGAAGGTTTATTAAGCAGGGGTGATGAAAAAGCAGGTCTTTTATGCGAAGAAGCGTGGAAAGCAGGAAGCAGGCTTGATCCCTGGAGTGAGTATATAAATAAAGAAAAATGGCAGGAGATTTTAAAAGAAAATGATGAATATATTGATGGAATATTAAACGGAAATAATGAAAGTAAATGGATGAGTATTGATTCTTGTGTAACAGAAAAATTCCTTAAAGATGAATCTGAAAAGTCAAATAATTTTATACGAACTGTATCATGTAAAGAAAAATGCAATTCATGCGGCGCTTGCAAGAATATAATTTATCCTCAAAAACTTCCTCAAAAGCATGAAAATAGGGAAATTACCGTTAACCATAATATAAATACGGTTAACAAGAGTAAAAACGACCCGCCAATATACAGAGTTTTATTTAATTTCAGTAAAATTGATAGTATTGTTTTTCATGGTCATTTAAGTTTAATAGAAATATTTTCAATGTCTTTTAAAAGAGCAGGAATACCGGTTAATTATACTCAAGGGTTTAATCCAATAATAAAAATGGAATTTGCATCTCCGTTATCAACCGGTATAAATGCCAACTGTGAATTTGCCTCTGTTGATTTTTATGAAAATACAGATACAGATAGTTTTATTAATAAATTAAATCAGTCATTTCCAAAGGGTATTAACATTAAAGAGGCAAGATGTTTTTATATAAAAAGCGGTGAAAAAAAACAATCATTATCTTCGTTATTATGGGGATACGAATACATAGGCAGCAATGAAAATATTATTGATTATGTTAACTGTAAAGATGAAAAGGTTTACAGAAAAAACAGATTGGAAACCGATTGCAAGACTGTATTTGAATTAAAACGCAACAAGGTACTTGCAAAAAATATTACAACAGATAATAAATCAGATAAAACAAGTGAGTATATATCATATTTCGATGCTTACAGTTTCCTGTACAAATAATAGATTTTTAGTCAGGTTTTATACGATATATATTGGTAGACAGAATAAACATTATGAATAGTACTATGTACGGCAAAAGTACCTTGAATTATCACTATTCATGCATAAAACTAAAAATCGTTTGGAAGTTTAAATACACTTATAAATGTGGGTTTACTGTATATACGGTTAAAGTTTTCCGGATTCTGCCCTACAGTAACAATATACATTGCAGCGTATGCATGACCTGTAGCTCCGGAAGCTGGTGCTACATCAGCATTTATAGAAGCAGTTGCATTTTCATTATTATTTAATTCAGAAGTATTTCTAAATGAGCGATCTCCTTCAGGTCTTGATGATACTATTGTGCTTGAACGATTAAGATTTACATGTGCGCTTCCGTTTAAAGATAAAGTCGGATATTCACCTATGTTTGTAGGAAAACGTATAAAAAGATTTCCCCCTGCCGCGTTTATTTGAGTTAATTCATAATATCTTCTGTTTGGAAATGTATTTGAACCTATAAATGAAGAATTATTTGTAGGATCGGTAAAGGGCTGAAAGTAATTAATATCACTTAATAATGTAGGATTAATAAGGTTTGGATTTTCTGAAGAACCTGCCCCATGATTGCTTAAATAAATTCTGTAAAAAATGATATAACCTGTAGCGTAATAATAAAAAGACGGTATTGGCGGAATATTTATATTAGATTCAGTATTAACAGTGTTTATTAAATTATACCCTGGCAATTCCTGAACCTGCGGAAGAAAATAGTACTCCTCTATTCCGCAGGATGTAAAAGTTATATTAAAAAAAAACAAACATACAATTACGGATATTAATAATAATTTAAAATTAATCCGCAAGTATGCTGTTTGCCTCATCTAGATTCCAGTTTAATAATTTGGTTCCTGGCAAGGTTTTGCCAAATATGCATATTAGGGGTAATCGTTTCCGAACGATCCAATGACCATTCAATAAGAACAGCTCTGTAAGCAATTAATGCCATAGGATAATTTCCAAGCTGTTCATAGAGCCTGCCAATATTAAATTGCGCTCTTGGAGCATCAGGAAAATCAAAATTATGTGAAACGCACTGCTGTAAATATTCAATAGCTTGTTCCAATTTACCCTGTTCTTCAGCGCAAACAGCGGCGTTAAAAAAGGCTATAGGACCCAGGTATGTTTTTGCTCCTGTATCGGCGGATTTAACCCATGCTTCTTCTGCCAGTTTCCATTGCTTTCTGCCTGAATGAATATGAGCGATAAGTGACCAGGCTTTACTTCCGGCAAACCCTTTTTTATTCCCGGCAAAGACTTCCAGCTTTGATAGTAAAACGTTTACATCTTCAGCAAAATATTCATCGTCCAAAAAGTAACGTAAATTATCAAACTCATCATTTAATATTTCTACTTCGGCAATTGCCTGTTTATTTTGATGATCATTTACTAAAAAATATGCTATTAATCCGGCAAACAAAAGAATAAATAAGCCAAAAGCGATAAATATTCCCTTTCTGTTTTTTTGAACAAAATTATTAATTTTGTCCCCAATATTTTCATAATCGTTGGTCTGCATTGTCACTCCTTAGGTGTTATATTAAGCTCTTTTATTAATCTTGACAAATAAGTGCGCTGTATGGCAAGTACCCTGGCAGCCTCTGTCTGATTCCAGTTATTTTCTTCCAGTACTCTGTTTATAAAATTTGTCTTAAACTTATTAACAGCCGTTTTTAGATTTCTTTCAATTACTTCCTCATTGATATTATCGCCTGTTTTCAAAAAAAGATCATCAGGGTTTATCCATTTATTCTTTCCTATTACACAAGCCCTTTCTACGCAATTTTGAAGCTCCCGGACATTACCGGGCCAGGAATAGGAAAGCATGATATCAAGAGCGTCATGGGAAAATCCATTATATTGTTTTTTGGTTTCATTCATAAACTTTTTCAGGAAAAAATTTGCCAGTTCATGAATATCTTCTGTACGCTGCCTAAGAGGCGGAATAATAACCGGCAGTACATTTAAACGGTAATATAAGTCGCTTCTAAATTCATTTTTTTGAACCTGTTCTTCAAGATTTTTATTTGTTGCCGCTACAATTCGTACATTTACTGTAATTGTAGTATCAGAGCCTACCTTTTCAAATTTTCTTTCCTGGATTACCCGCAGTATTTTTGCCTGTAATGAATAAGGTAAATCACCTATTTCATCAAGAAATATAGTGCCATTGTCTGCAAGTTCAAATCTTCCTTTTCTGTTTGTAATGGCGTTTGTAAAAGCGCCTTTTACATGACCAAATAGTTCACTTTCAAGTAAATTCTCAGGCAGCGCAGCGCAATTAACTCTTATAAAAGCGGCATTATTGCGGGAACTTCTTAAATGAATCTGCTCTGCAAATACTTCTTTTCCTACTCCGCTTTCTCCAAGCAGCAGAACAGAAGAATCGCTTTGGGCTACTCTATCTATGATCTCCATTATTTCAAGAATAACCGGGCTTTTTGTAATCAGAGTGTTTTTTTCGTTTAGAGTTTCTATCTTTTTTTCATCGATCTTTGACAGCATGGCCGTCCTTAAACAATTATTCTTCTTGAGAACCCTTGGTTTTAAGAACAGAGCCAAGCGTGTAAGTTGAATCGGAAGATTCATCACCTGTCATATAACGTGAAATATCGTCTTTTTGAATCTTCTTCTGGTTATCACGAACTGAAAACGCTACTTTTTGTTTATCGCTCTGTACTTCGTGTACAACTGCTTTTAATTTATCCCCAACCTTGTATTTCTTTAAGACTTCATCTGCATTGTCTTCACGGTTTTCAACAAGATTAGTTTTATGAATAAGACCTTCAATACCGCCCGGTATTTTAAGGAATAAACCAAAATCAGTAATAGAGGTAACTTCACCTTCAACAGGAGTTCCGGGTTTGTAATTATCACTAAAAGTTTTCCACGGGTCTTCGGAAAGCTGCTTTACGCCTAGTTTAATATTCCTGCTGCCGGTATCAATTGAAAGAACCATAACTTCAATTTCAGAGCCGACAGTTATATCAGGATTTTTTCCTTTTCTTGTCCATGACATATCATCAGAGTGTAAAAATCCGTCGATTCCTTCATCTAGTTCTACAAAAGCACCTGCGTTTGTTACTTTAACAATCTTGCGTTTAATTCTTGTTCCTGCAGGATATTTTTTCTCGATTGATTCCCAGGGATTAGCCTGAACTTGTTTTAATCCAAGTGATACCCTGCCCGCCTGAAGATCGTAACCCAGAATCATGCATTCAACAGCATCGCCGGATTTAAGCATATCCTGAGGCTTTTGAACTTTTTTAAGCCATGAAAACTCAGATATATGAGCAAGACCTTCTATTCCTTCTTCCAGCTCAATAAAAGCGCCGAAGTCAGTCAGCTTTGTAACCTTGCCTTTAACAATGTCATTAACTTTATATTTTTTTTCAAAGTGTACCCAGGGGTCATCAGAATAATGTTTAATCGAAAGATTAATTCTTTTTTCCTGACGATCTATTCGAATAACTTTTAATTTAATTTCTTGACCTTTTTTTACAAAATCTTTAGGCCGTGTAACATGACCCCAGCTCATATCGTTGATATGCAAGAGTCCGTCAAAACCGCCAAGGTCGATGAAAGCGCCGAATGATGTAAAACTTTTTACAGTGCCGGTTACATCAGTACCAATAGGTGTATTTTCAAAAAAATCGATTCGCTTGCGATCGAGATCTTCTTCCATGAATTTCCGTCTGTTAACAACAATATTAATTTTACCGTCAGAATAAAGACGTTCAACATAAACGCGAATTTTTGTATTTAATATTTTTTCCGGCTTTTCCAATTTTTGAACATCAGCCTGGCTGACAGGCAAGAAAGCATGAACACCGGCTCCAAGGTTTACGTCAAAACCGCCCTTTACCTGTTTTTCTACTTTACCGTCAACTGCTTTTTTATCTGTAAATGCCTGACGCAAATTTTTCCAGAAAAGTTTTGCGTCTGCTTTTTGTTTTGAAACTATAACTTCGCCGTATTTGTTTTCTTTTGCTACAAGAATAACAGATACAGGATCACCTATTTTAGGATTTTCAGAAAATTCTGATAATGGAATTTTACCTTCGGATTTATAACCAACATCAATAAATACCTGATCAGAGGTAACCTGAATTACCTTGCCTTCTATGAGCTGACCTTCTTCCAGCTGTTCGAGTGATTTAAGGTATTCTTCCTGTAATTGAGTTTGAATGTTTTCCCCGTCTTTTACTTGATTGGTGTCTGTAGCGGAACTGTTGCCTGGGGCGGCTTGGTTCTGTCCTGTAATTCGCTCCTTTGCGTTATCGGATGACACTTCCTTCTCAGCCATTTTCTTTCCTTATTGTTAATCTGCTTTCTCTATTAATCTCTCATAAACTTGAATAATGGTCAAGTCACTTGTATCAAAATAATGGACTCCTTCAGCTATTTTTAGGCTTCCTTCAGCCTTATTTTTATCAATTTCGTCTCTTTTTATAATCGCTTCTTTTATCTCCTGAAGCGAAAGATTTGAAACGCCCTGCTCAAAACGCCTCTTTGCTCTGGAATCAACAGATGCATCCAAATAGAAACGATGTTCTGCATCCGGGAAAACAACTGTTGTCATATCCCTGCCTTCAACTACTATATTTTGTCCTTTTGCAAGAAAACGAATTAAATCATTTACAATATGCCTTACAGGAACAATGGCAGAAAGCGGAGCTGAATAACGGTCAATTTCGTCTGTATGAAGGAGGTTTGTAACATTTTCTCCGTTTAGGAAAACTTCATCTTTTTGATATGAAATATTTATTTTTTTTGCGAATTCTATTATTTTTTCGCTGTCAGATAAATCTATATTAGATCGGATACAGCCAAGTGTAATTGTTCTGTATAGTTTTCCTGAATTAATGTAAGTAAATTCCTTCCCGCCTTGAATGGACAATTTTTCAGCCAACAGCTTGGCGATGGTGCTTTTCCCTGAACCCGCAGGTCCGTCAATTGCTATAACCATTTTTTCCTCCTAATTTAAAGTATATTCAAAAATAATCTCACACGGAGGCACAAAGGCACGGAGATTACGAGAATTACTAAACTTTTTTCTTTTCTCCGTGTCCTCCGTATTTCTCCGTGAACTCCGTGTGATTTAAATTCGATAATTCATTGTCTGTTAATGTGCGGCAGTTGCCTTCTTCGAGGCTGCCGAGATTTACTGAACCTATCCGTACTCTTCGCAGCAGGCACGGGTGCAGATGAAAGTGCGAAAAAACACGCCTTATTTCACGATTTTTACCCTCGATTAAAATAATCCGAAGGCTTTTACGTCCGGTTCTTTCGGCAAGTTTTGCTTTATAAAACACATCTTCAACTGTGATCCCGTCATTAAACGCTTTAATAACATCATCAGAAATAATTCCTGTTGCCTCTACGATGTATTCTTTTTCAAGTGCCGAACTTGGATGTCCAAGACGTGATGCAAATGATCCGTCATTTGTAAAAAAAATAAGCCCGCATGATAAAAAATCCAGTCTGCCGACACTGTAAAGCCTTTCTGTTATGTGCGATGGAATTAAACTTAAAGCCAAAGGTCTTCCTTGCGGATCAGAGGAGCTGCAAATAAACCCGGGCGGTTTATTCATTGCGAAATAAAGTTTTCTGTTTTCCAGTTGAAGCGGTTTTCCGTCAAGAAGGACAACATCACCTTCATTTACTTTACTGCCCTGAGCGGAAATTATTACACCATTAACAGAAACCCTGCCTTGAGAAATTATATCTTCTGCTGCTCTTCTAGAAGCTACTCCTGCATGTGAAAGATAAACCTGTAATCTCAATTAAATTATCCTACCAATTCAAATTTTTCTATATCGCTTTCTCCCAGTTTTGGAAGATCAGCAATCGAATTAAGATGAAAGATTTTTAAGAATTCCTTTGTAGTACCATACATTACAGGGCGTCCGGGTATATCCTTTTTTCCTGCTTCGCGAACAAGTCCTTTTTCCAAAAGGAGTCGGATCATATTATCTGCCGATACGCCTCGTATTTTTTCTATTTCTGCGCGTGTTACAGGCTGTGAATACGCCACGATAGCAAGTGTTTCCATTGCGGCGCGTGAAACTTTTGCTTCGTTTTTTTTACCGTAACGCTCTTTTAAATTATCCCAATAATCACGCTTGACAGAAATGCATACTCCGCCGCCAATGCGTGATAATTCCAAACCGCAGGCTGCTTCTGTATAACGTTCGCTTAGGTTATCCAAAGCAGCTGTTACTGCTTCTTTGGAAAGTCCGCAATACCTGGCAATTGCGCCTTCATCAATCGGATCACCTTCCATGTAGAGAATTGCTTCAACAAGCGCTGTTTCTTTATCAATATTTTTTGGCACAAAAACTCCAGTTTTTTCGGCTTTTAATTTGCTCTAATCAGAATATCACCAAAAAGGCGGTTTTGATAGAGTACGATAAGACGCATCTTTGCAGCTTCCAAAACGGCTAAAAATGCACATACAATTTCCAAAGCGCCGGGACGGATTATTAAATCAGTAAACCTGCATTCACCTTTATTTTCAAGAAACTCAGCAAGTAAAGTGGTTTTTTCATTTACCGTAACTTCTTCATAAAGATCGATAATACGCTCTGCAGGAAGGTTTATTGTTAAAGATGAAAATGTTTTTACTAAATCCCAAACATCAACTTTTTCCCAAATATCCTCATCAGCAAATGGTAAATTATGCTGTAATCTGCGTCTTTCAATTACCCACTCGTTTTCCTTTTCTTTTTCTTCCATCAGCTCGGAAAGTTTTTTGTATTTTTGATACTCTATCAGGCGGTCTACAAGTTCAGCTCTTGGATCTTCACCAAAATTGTCGTCTATTTCGACGGGTAAAAGTGTCCTGCTTTTAATGTATAATAAGGTTGATGCCATCGTATGAAAGCCTGTTATATCTTCTAAATCCATAGTTTCAGCATCACGGATATAATCGATATATTGCTCTGTTATTTGGGCTATAGGAATATCGTAAATATTGATTTCATTCTTACGGATCATGTACAGCAATAAGTCAAGGGGTCCTTCAAATTCACTTAATTTAAAACTGCGTGTTTCGGCTTTCTGTTCCATCAAGATGATTATAATACATGTTCAATTGATTATCTATATAAGAATAAGTATAATATTTTTGGGAGATATTCATGAACGTTTTTGAAGTTTATGCAGAGAAAAAACCGCAATTTGCCGGTGAAGCACAGTTGATAGAATCTGATATAAAGCAGTTACTTAAGATTGACAATATTACTGCGGTAAGAGTAATAAACCGTTATTTTACTGAAGGTATATCTTCAGATGATTTTGAATATGCCAAAAATAATATTTTCAGTGAACCGCCTGTAGATTTCCTTTACGATACTCTGCCCTCTTTTGAAAAACCTGGTGAAAGTCTACGGTTTTTTACAATGGAATTTCTGCCCGGTCAGTATGACCAGCGAGCTGATTTTTGCGCTCAATGTATTTCCCTTTCCAATGGGAAAAAAGCTCCTGTAGTCCGAACAGCAAAAATAATAGCTGTTTACGGTAATATATCCGATGACGATTTTTCCAGAATTAAAACATGGCTTATAAACCCTGTGGAAAGCCGGGAAACTTCGCTTGAAAAACCATCAACACTGATTCAAAATTACCCCCAGCCGCCCGATATAGAAACTTTAAATGGGTTTATTTCGCTTAAGGAAAATGAATTACAGAATTTTCGCATAACAATGAATCTTGCCATGGATTTGTCAGATTTAAAGTTCTGTCAGAATTATTTTCGTGATGATGAAAAACGTGATCCCACTGTTACAGAAATCAGGGTTTTGGACACTTACTGGTCTGACCACTGCCGCCACACTACTTTTTTAACAGAGTTAAAAGATATACAAATCGAAGATGAATTTATAAAAGAAAGTTACGATAATTACCTTGAATTGCGTACTAAACTTGGAAGGCAAGACAAACCGGTAACTTTAATGGATATGGCAACAATAGGAACTAAAGCGCTTAAAAAGCAAGGGAAATTAAAAACCCTGGATGAATCCGAAGAAATAAATGCCTGCTCTGTAAAAATTAAAGTTGATGTAAACGGTAAAAATAAAAACTGGCTTTTAATGTTTAAAAATGAAACCCATAATCATCCAACCGAAATAGAGCCGTTCGGCGGAGCTTCTACTTGTCTTGGCGGAGCTATAAGAGATCCTCTTTCCGGGCGATCTTTTGTTTATCAGGCAATGCGCATTACAGGAGCGGCAGACCCGCTTCAGAATATATCATCTACTCTGGAAGGAAAATTACCGCAAATAAAAATCTGCCGCACTGCTGCTTCCGGTTACAGCTCGTATGGTAATCAGATAGGCGCTGCTACAGGGCTTGTACACGAAATATATCATCAGGGTTATGCCGCAAAGCGTATGGAGCTTGGCGCTGTTATTGGCGCAGCTCCAGTTGAAAATGTAAAAAGAAAGACACCTGCAGCAGGTGATGTTGTAATTCTTTTAGGCGGCAAAACAGGACGTGACGGTATTGGAGGAGCTACAAGTTCTTCAAAATCACATACAGTAGATTCTTTTGAAACATGCGGCGCTGAAGTTCAAAAAGGAAACCCGGCAGAAGAGCGTAAAATACTTAGATTATTCAGAAACCCTGTTGCTACCCGTTTAATTAAAAGATGTAATGATTTCGGCGCAGGAGGTGTCAGTGTCTCAGTAGGAGAGCTTGCAGACGGCTTAAAAATAGACCTTAATAAGGTTCCCTCAAAATATAACGGTCTTGACGGCACTGAACTTGCGATTAGTGAAAGCCAGGAAAGAATGTCTATTGTTACAGCCAAAAAAGACGCAGATAAATTTTTAACACTTGCTGCAAAAGAAAATATTGAAGCGACTATTATTGCTGAAGTTACAAACGAAAAACGCCTTATAATGAATTGGAACGGTAAAACAATTGTTAATCTATCCAGGAAATTTTTAAACTCAAATGGAGCAATAAAGTACGCAAAAGCACAAATTAAAAGACAATTGTCCGTTAACCTATCATTTAAAAAGGTTAACGAGATTGATAATGCTGAAGATTTCGAAAAATTCAGCAGAAGTTTAAATATTTGTTCACAAAAAGGACTTATAAATAACTTTGATTATACTGTTGGAGCTGCAACAGTTGTATCTCCTTTAGGCGGTAAATACCAATTAACACCGGCACAAATTATGGCAGCAAAAATTCCAGTTTTAAACGGAGATACAAATACATGTTCACTTATGAGCTGGGGTTTTGATCCTGATATTTCTTCTGAAAGTACATATCATGGAGCATTTTTCGCTGTTATGTATTCTGCCGCAAAAATAATAGCCGCAGGCGGCAGCAGAAAAAATTGCTGGCTTTCTTTCCAGGAATATTTTGAAAAACTTGGCAATAATCCAAAAAGTTGGGGTAAACCTGCCGCCGCATTACTCGGAGCCCTTGATGCACAAATGGAACTTGAAATCGCAGCGATCGGCGGCAAAGATTCAATGTCCGGAAGTTTTGAAAAAATCGATGTTCCCCCTACTTTAGTTTCCTTCGCTGTTTCTACTGCAAAGACAGAAAATATTATCACCCCAGAATTTAAAAAAGCTGATAGTTTTGTCTATTTTATAAAATTAAATATGGCAGCCGGAACATTTAACTTTATTGAAAAACTAATATCCGGCAAAAAGGTCTTATCTGCCTGGGCTGTAGGTAACGGAGGTACTGCCGAAGCTATTTTAAAAATGTGCGCTGGAAATCGTATAGGGTTTGCATCAAAAAGGAATCTAAGTACAGGCGGCGGTTTGGGCGGCTTTATAATTGAAATGGATAAACAAATTACATCATATAAAGATATTGAATTATTCGGCGGCAAAGAAAAAAGTTTTTCAATTGTTTTGCTTGGACGAACGACAAAAGAATATTCCCTAAAAACCTTGAGTTTTGAAATTTCGATGGAAAAAATACAGGCAGCTTGGGAAAAGACACTGGAACCTGTATATCCATACTTAATTGAAAATTCAATCACAAACCTACACGAACCTACACGAACTTTTGATAAGCTTTCGAGCAAAAACCTCCGTGTCCCTCCGTGTCCTCCGTGTTTAAAAAATATGAAACCAAGATTTTTAATTCCAATCTTCCCTGATACAAACAGCGAATACGATACAATTAAAGCTATTGAAAAAGCAGGCGGAAAAGCCAAAACTTTTATTGTTAGAAATCTGACTCCCTCTGATATAACTCAAAGTCTAAAAGATTTTAAAAAGGCTTTAAATGAAACTCAAATATTAATTTTAGCTGCAGGGTCTTCAGGTTTGGATGAACCTTCCGGATCAGGAAGATTCATATCTTCTTTTTTTAAAAATCCGGTAATAGCGGATGCAGTAATTGATTTAATTACCAAACGCGACGGGCTTATATGCGGAATTGGAAATGCATATCAGGCTCTTTTAAAACTTGGGTTACTTCCTTACGGAGAAATCCGTGATATGACAGAACACTCTCCTACTCTTTTATTTAATACAATTGGCAGACATCAATGTACGTTTATAAATACAAAGATTGTATCAAATAAATCTCCCTGGCTTTCTCATCTTGAAACTGAAAGCCAATATATAGTGCCGGTTTCGCATGGAGAAGGAAGATTTACTGCCAGTGAATCTGTCATTTGTGAACTTGCTGCAAACGGACAAATAGCTTCGCAGTATGTTGATTTTGAAGGAAATGCTTCGCAGGATATCCGTTTTAATCCGAATAATTCATCTTATGCGATAGAAAGTATTACGTCGCCTGACGGGCGTATTTTCGGTACGATGGCGCATAACGAGCGTATCGATAGCGGACTTTATAAAAATATTCCTTCTGTTAAAAAGATGGATATATTTACAGGTGCTGTAAGGTATTTCGGATAAATACTAAAAAGCTATAGATTCCATACAGCATATAATTTTACAGCTCTGTTTTTTCTTTCAATATCGGGAAAGTTTTTGAACATACCCCATTCCTGGGCAAGAGAACCGTTAACACATAAAGATAGATGTTTTGTTATAAAATATGAATATGAAACATCCAAAAACAGCCAATAAACAGAACCGCCGGAAATGGCTGATGTTCCGGGATATGACCATAATGAATAACCAAATAGACTTGTTTCCAGTTTTCCAAGTTTGTTATGTTCAAAGTTTAAAAACAATTTACTGTTAATACCGGCTCCGTAGTTAATCAGTTCATCATTTATATAAGGCGAATAAAAAATTGAAACGCCGAAGAATGTAAAACCGCAATGGTACTTTATTTGGAATTTCATGTTATCTGAAAACTGATGCTGATATTTTAAAGTCCAATTAATGGCATTGCTGTATTGATTAATTGTTGAAGATTGACGTTCCATTTTGAAATTATCAAGCCTGCCAAGAGCTGCAACATCCAAATGCAGTGATAAACCGGTACTCATCTTATTTTTATCTGAGTAAACAGGAGAAAAAGAAAAAAGATAACCATCAGAAATTAAACGGAAATCCATGTAATTTCCAATATCAAGTCCTACAGACACAGTAAATTCAAAATGATCGTATGGTGTTTTGCTTTCCTGTTCAAAAGGATTTCCATAAATGACCATAAATCCCAAGTCGGCATAAAATCCATCAAAAGAAAATAATTCATTATTGGGGTTAATTGCTGAAGAATCTATTTGTGTATATCCCATTCCAATATAAGTTTTAAGTTCGTAAATATTGCTTTCATAACTCTGCGGCTGCCAGCCTGTTACCAATCTGTGAAAACCAGCCATTGGATTTATAAAAAAAGCAAAAAATGCAGGAACGCCGGAATTATAAGCCTCTATATACAATCTGAATAATATTTCACCTACAGACATTGAACTAGGAACAGTTGTAATAAAATCGTTAATAGAAGCATGAGGATTTTCAAAAAATACTTCCCATGTTGCGCTTCCAAAAGCGCTGAAAAAAAATGATTGGTAAAAAGAAAATCCGTTAACTCTTCCTGCGTTAAAATAAACAGAACCTTGATACGGGTGTCCTATCTGATTAACTAAATACCCGTCATCAGTTTCCCACTGCCAGGGAGTTGTTAAATTAAATTTAATTGAATCTAAATTCGGCTGAGCCCAGTCAAAGCCGCCTTGAAGTTTATTGGCTACAATATTAAATGTCATAACAACTGCATTACTAAGTAAAACTTCTGCACCGGCAATAAGCCCGTCTTTAATTGTAACTCCCGTTTCATTATCATCTGAAAAAAGAGGTTGAATATTTGAAAATAATAATATCAAACATAAAATAACAGCCGGTAAAATTTTGATTTTCATTTGATGCTTATATTCCTTTTAATGTTTAAAATGCCTTGTTCCTGTAAATACCATTGCTATTCCATGTTTATCACAAGCCTCAATCGAAAGATTATCGTTCATTGATCCGCCCGGCTGTATTATCGCTTTTATCCCGGCATTTGCTGCAGCTTCTACAATATCAGCAAACGGAAAAAAAGCGTCGGAAGCTAAAACTCTTGCGGCAAAACTGTCTTTCCATGGGCTACCCCCTGTATCAGCTGTTTCTTCTGATGCAGCTTTTAAAATAGCAGTACTTCGTTCGAGTGATTGTTTTGCAGGCCATATACGGTTAACCTGTCCGCCGCCGATACCTGTTGCTGATTGTTCTTTTATTATCATAATTGCATTTGATTTTACAAATGTTACGGCTCTCATGCCGAAAATCATATCAGGTATATCCTGCTTTTGCGGTTTTTCTTTTGTTACTACATCCCATTTTTCCAAAAGAGTTCTGTCGCACTGCTGTATTAAAAGACCGCCGTCTATTGCGGTATACTCATGTATTTCTTTCGGCGCTTTATCCAATTTAATAATACGAAGATTTTTTTTCTTTTTTAAAATTTCCAAAGCATCATCATCAAAACCCGGTGCGGCTACTACCTCTAAAAATAATTCACCAAGTTTTAAAGCTGTTTTTGCATTAACATTTGTATTACACGCAATTATACCGCCGAAAATCGAAACCGGATCACATGCAAAAACTTTATTATAAGCATCAAACAAGCTGCCTGCAGCCGCTATTCCGCATGGGGTATTATGCTTTACAGCAACACAGCAAATGTTATTGCTGCCCGAATCGATTCCCAGTTTTTTTAATTCGTCTTCACCTGCCGCTTTTGTTCCATCGCAAGGAAGTCCGAAAGCGCAAACTGTTTTCCAGGCAATGTCCAGGTCTTTAATATTATTGTATCCCATTTCCTTGCCGTGAAGCTGCTGCATACTTCCAATTACTCCGGGTTTATCGGTATTAAGATAAAGCATAGCAGACTGATGAGCGTTTTCACCATAACGCAATTGCTGTCCTTTTTTTACTGAAAGAGACAAATACTGCGGATATTCTTCGTCTAACAAATAACGTGCAATTGCTCCGTCATAAGCTGATGTTAAATTAAAAACTTTGCCTGCAAGTTTTCTTTTAAATTCAATAGATAAATTGCCTGATTTAAGACCTTCAATTGTTTCGCTGTAATCTGCAGGGTCTGTAAGAACTATAACATCGTTATGATTTTTTGCGGCGGAACGAAGCATTCCAGGTCCGCCAATATCAATAAACTCTATTGTATCATCAACAGAAAGACATGCTTGTACTTTTTCAAAGAAAGGATATAAATTAACACAAACAAGATCGATAGTGCCAAGATTAAGTTCATTTAAGGTATCAATATGATTTTTTACATTACGGCGTGCCAAAATACCTGCGTGAACAGCAGGATGAAGTGTTTTTACTCTTCCATCGAGGCATTCAGGAAAACCTGTAACCGAAGAAATATCCGTAACAGGAATATTATTTTCATTTAAATATTTTGACGTGCCGCCTGTTGATATAATTTCCCATCCTGCATCATTTAAAAATGAAACTAGTTCCAGGATACCTTCTTTATAAAAAACACTGATTAAAGCTCTTTTTTTCATAATCCCTCATATAAGTTATTTTTGTATATTATAGC
Source organism: Treponema sp. (assembly GCA_009781475.1). Classification (GTDB taxonomy): domain Bacteria; phylum Spirochaetota; class Spirochaetia; order Treponematales; family Breznakiellaceae; genus WQXQ01. The sequence continues at coordinate 23,878 of WQYB01000006.1, read as the reverse complement.
CATTCTTCCAATATTTTTTCCAGTTCCTGTTTTATAACAGGTTTTGCAAGAAAACCGTCAAATTTATTTGCAAGGAATGTTTCTTTAGCATTATAAATATCATTGGCAGTTAATGCTATAATTGGAATTCTTTTTTTTGATTTATTATCTTCCATTTTTCTGATTTTCCGTACAGTTTCAATTCCGTCCATTTCCGGCATTAAGTGATCCATAAAAACAAGGTCATATACATTATTTTTAATTTTATCTATCGCTTCAAAACCGCTTAACGCTGTATCTACATCCAGTCCAAAACGGCTGAGTTTTTCTTTTACAACAAATAAAATCATATCCATATCATCAACTACCAGTACTTTTTTATTTTTATATATTTCATTACCGGTATCTTTTTTTTCTGTATTTGTTACTTCAGATTTATTTTGATTAATTACTGCTTTTTTATCATTAAATATCGAAGTTAAATTATTATTTAGTGTTAAAAGTTTTTCTTTAAAAGAAGGAAAATTTTCTGTACAATAATCAATTTCATTGTTTTTGGAAGCTGATTCCAGTTCCAGCGCTTTTTTTGATAAATCAAGCTCACCAATAATTGCCAGCATGGATTTCATTGCATGAACGGAAATAGAAAAATTTCTTGTATCTTTTGTATCTAACGAAGAAGTCATATTGCTGCATTCTGCTGACAGTTTATTATTAAATATTTCCAATGTATTAACATAGGCTTCTTTATTTCCGACAAGCTGATTTATACCAATTTCAATATCTAATCCTGCAATTTTACTTATATCATCAAGTAATGAATCGTATTTACTGTCTGAATTTGAAACTGAACTTTTGTCTGTTTCAATATTATTACCTATTTTTTCCGGCAGCATCCAGTCTTTTATAACTCTGTCCAATTCATTTATCGCTATAGGTTTTGATATAAAATCATCAAAGCCATTTTCCAAAAACATTTCTTTTACGCCTTGAATAGCGTTAGCTGTTAACGCTATTATCGGATGTTTTTTATTAATTAAACCTTCTTTTAAACTATCTTCTTCCCATGATCGTATAAGAACTGTTGTTTCTACGCCATCCATAACAGGCATCATATGATCCATAAAAATAATATCGTATTTGCTGCCGCTTGCACATGTTTCTTTTATTTTTTCAATAGATTCCTGACCGCTTGCCGCTGTATCAATTTGTAATCCGTAAGGTGAAAGCATTGATTTTGCAACATAAAGATTCATTTCTATATCATCAACTACCAAAACTTTGCCGAAAGGTATCGGATTTCTTGTAATACTTATTTTTTTATTTTTAGCTTCAAAATTAACACGGAATTGACGCAGCTTTGCTACAGCTTCTTTTCCGAATGGAGGCGCGTCTGTATAACCTTGAGGAAGACGGACTGTAAAAACAGATCCTTTGCCAAATTCACTTTGAGCATGTATATCTCCATTCATCATAATAATTAAATTTCTGGCAATGCTCATTCCAAGCCCAGTACCTTCTGTAGTTCTATTGGTAGCTGAATTAAATCTGGAATAATCGTCAAACAGCTTACTTACTTGTTCTTCTGTCATGCCCTGCCCTGTATCAATAACTTTTAATACAAGTTTTACAGATTCATCAGTTTTTTCTTCTGTATAGACACATAGTTCCACTTTACCCTGATCTGTATATTTAAAAGCGTTGGATAAAAGATTATTTATTATTTGTTTTATGCGAAGATCGTCACCGAATAATTCAACAGGAACATTTTCATCAATATTTAAAATAAATTCTATTGGTTTGTTTTCATATTTAATTAAATTAAGAAAAACTGTATCGTTAATTAAACTTTCAAGATCATACTTGTGCGGAAAAAGTTCAAGTTTTCCAACCTCAATTTTTGACATATCCAGTATGTCATTAATAATTCCCAATAATAAATCGCCTGAATTAAATATTCTTGTAAAAGATTCTTTTACATCAAATGCAAGCGTTTCATTTTGAAGCTGGATTTCTGAAATTCCAATAACAGCGTTTAACGGCGTTCTGATTTCATGACTCATCTTCGCAAGGAATTCAGATTTTGCCTGATTTGCACTCTCTGCCGCTCTTACAGCAGACTCAAGCTCAACATGCAGTTCTGTAAGTTCACGAATTTGATTTAATATCTGTATTTGGTTACGAACCCTTAATTTAATAATTTTTTCACTAAAAGGTTTATAAATAAAATCTGCGGCTTTTAAATCAAGACCTTTTTCTTCATATTCAACGCTGTCTAATCCTGTTATAAAAATAACCGGAATACCTGCTGTTTGCTCCATACTTTTTAATGCCGAAAGAACTTCAAATCCGTCTAAATCCGGCATTAAAATATCAAGTAAAATAAGATCAGGTGAATATTTTTTTGCCATTTCTATGGCGCTTCGTCCGCTTTTTGTCAGAAAAACGTTATAATCAACTTCAAGAATTTTTTTAAGTATTTCAAGATTTAACTTTTCATCATCAACAACAAGAACACTGTTTTTACCGGCACTATCCATTTTATTACCTTAAATGGTTATGCGTCATTTTTTTCAAGCCATGATCCAATACAGCTTAAAAGATTTTCAACTTTTTTTATAAACGCTGCATTTTCGGATAATATGGCATCTAAATTACCGTTTTTTGCTTTTTCTTCCAAATCTTTTGCCGCCATTTTTATGTCTAAAGCGCCGATGTATTCGCTCATTCCTTTAATGCCGTGAACACATACTGTATAATCTTTTATTGTATTTTCACAAACGGTTTTCATTTTTTCCAGCGTACCGGGGATATTTTTTGAATAAAGCCGTAAAGAGCTCAAATAAATTTCTTGATCATCATCACAAAGACCAAGTCCGTATTCGGCATTCACACCAGGAATTTCAATTTTTTTATCACTCATCTTATTTCCTATAACTTATATAGAAGTCTTTTCGCCTCTAAGTATACGTTCAATTTTTTCCAATAGCTCGCTCTTCTTACATGGTTTTCTAATGTAATCGGCAGCTCCCATTTGTCTTGCTTTATTCAAGTCCGCAGGATCATCAGACGATGTAAATATAGCGATTTGAACATGGTGTAAGTTAGTAAGCCTTTTTAATCTTTCAAATGTTTCCCAACCGTCAACTTCCGGCATCATAAGATCGAGTAATACAAACGCAGGATCCAAACCGTGATAAAGCATTCTTAAAGCATCATCGCAGGATTCCGCTGTTGTAACATCGTAATCATTCTCAAGGAAATTCTTTGTCATTGTAAGATGGTTAACATCATCATCGATAACAAGGATACCTGTCTTTTCATTTCCTGTTGTAACTTTAAACTTTGTTGTTTCACTCTTAAGATCGTTAAAGTTTCTGTTGTTTTCATCACTCATTTCAGTTACATGTGAAATTGCAACTTTAATTTCTTTTAAAGCGCCGTTAACAATTGTATTCATACCTTGAATGGCGTCATTACTTAGCTTGATAAAAGCATCTGTTTCTCTTATTAAATCATTACCGGAGTCATTCATGTTTTCCGAGCCTTTTTTAACGGAAACGGTAATTTCTTTTAAGCGGGCAATGGATTCAAGAATTTGTTGTCCGCCGACAGACTGCTCTTCCATCGCATGGCGGATATTTAATTCGTGTTCATTAACTGTTTTTACACCGTCGTCAATTGCTCCGAAACGCGAAAGTACTTCGTCTGATGATTTTGTGATGCTGTCGATCGAAGTTTTAATTTTTTTCAGCATGCTTGCTGTTGTTTTTGACTGCCTTCCTGATGATTCTGCAAGTTTTCTTATTTCATCGGCGACAACCGCGAATCCTTTTCCGGCTTCACCGGCGTGTGCGGCTTCGATCGCGGCATTCATCGAAAGAAGATTTGTTTGCGCCGCGATATTATCCATAACGGAGTTGATTTCCAAAAGACCTTCTGAATCTTTGGCGATATCAAGAATTTTCTGAACAACTCCCTGAAGCGATGTTCTTCCGTATTCAGACGCTTCGGAAAGAGCTTCTACGTGTTTCGCGTTTTCTATAAGCGACTGGTTAACCGAATGAATGTTAGCTGTCATTTCTTCGATTGCCGAAGATGATGTATTTACGCTGTCAGACTGTTCTTCTGTAAGTTTTGTCTGGAAATCGATATTCGATTTAATATTTTCAAGGGATTTATGAACTTCTGCAGAACTTTTATGCTGTTTTTCTTCTATCGCCTGAATTTCTTTAAAGTTTTCAGCTATATCATTAACTGATTTAGAAGTCTTTTCCATGTTAACGGAAAGTTCATGACCTGTATTTGTAAGAGCGTTTACTTTATTTTTAATTATGCCTACCATACCTCTGATTTTTTCCAGAGTTTCATTAAAGTATAAAGCTACATCTCCAATTTCATCCTTTGATTTTATATTTACTTCGTGTGTTAAATCCCCTTCACCTTCCGCTATATCTTTTAAAGTATCCGCCAGTTCGACAAGGGGTTTACTGATAGTTCGTGAAAGGACAAATGCTATTAAAAAAACTGCTACCAATATTCCAAGTGCGATTCCGCCTGAATACCACATCATTTCATTAACTGGTTTTAATACAGTATCCATCATTACACCTGTGACATAACTCCATGGTGAATTGGAAGATCCGACTTCAATAGGAATTGTAATTACTTTTGTATCTGTTCTAAGCCGTCTGTAATAATTAATGAATGAACGCTGTTCACCGTTTTTTATGAATGTTGATAAATCATTTAAATGAATTCCTGCAATATCACCTTCAGTATCTATAACATTTTTACCAATACGATCTGTTTCATAATGTCCTACAATAATACCGCTATTACTGGATACAAATGAAAGTGCATCATCATAAGGTTTATTTGCCTGGGAAATTTCCTGTATTTTTTCAACACTTATATCAATTCCGACAACACCAATCACTCTTCCGTTTCTTGCTTTAATGGGAGCAGCAATTGATGTAATCAATATACTTCTGCCGCCTACATCATAATAATAAGGTTCCAAAAGCTGCATTTGACCGGAATTTCTTGCAAGCAGGTAATAATCGCCGTCTACAGGTTTTTCAAAATCGACTAAAAGATCTAAATCAATTCTATTGCCCAATCGAAACCAGAACGGAGCAAAACGTCCGTCCGGATAACTACCTTGCACATTTGCATATTCAATATCATTGCCTTCAAGGACATTAGGTTCCCAGCATGTCCAGGCTGCAAGCATATCAGGGTTATCTGCCAGTATGGCTTGTAATGTTGTGTTTAAAAATTCACGCCTGTAAGATACACCAATATTTTCATATAATTCTAAAACAGTGCTCATGGCTTTTACTATTTCCCAATGTGATTCCAGGAACATTTCTACCTGTAAACCGGAATCATGAGCCTTACTGTAAGTATAACTTTCTGAAAGATCAGTTAAATTTGTTCTTGAAATTGTTAATAATGTTATTCCAATAGCACCTATGCAAAAAATACTCAATACAATCATTACAATTTCGAGTTTCATATTAATTTTCATTTTCATATTTTTCTCACCTTTTGTTTTGGAATTATTGTGTCCTCTCTAATTATAAGGTATAATTGTCAAATAATCGCCTTAGAACCTTTAAAATAATACACTTATTCTCAAATTCTGTCAATATTTTTGATGAATTTTGAGGAATATAGAAAAAATATTAATAAATAATTAGAAATCTGCGGCCTAGAAGACTCGAAGCTTCCGATGCCTCACATCCTGACTTTATTTTAAACCTTAGTATTGCGGCCTAGAAGACTCGAACTTCCATACCTCTCGGCACTAGCACCTCAAGCTAGCGTGTCTACCAGTTCCACCAAGGCCGCATTTACCGTGTAACTTTTGTCTTTTTATCAAAAATCATGGCTTCTGTCAATAGGCGGTTTTTGGCTCCTAATACCTTATTCTAATTATGCCGATGTTATATATATGACGAAATTAACCAAAATTTTAAGTTTTTTGTGCATTTTAACGGTTTTTTCCCTTTCCGGGATTAGTTGCAAAAGTTCTCCTCCTTCTTCAGAACCTCAAGCCAATGTATGGCTTTTATTGAGTAAAGGCGACAGCCGCGCTGCCGGTTATTTCCATGGTGAAGTTGATGTAAACGCTGCAGATCCAAATGGAAAAACTGCCTTGCATTATGCCGCCGAAAGAAAGGACGCTCAGCTTGTAAGGTTTTTTATTTCAATCGGAGCCAATGTAAACGCTCTAGATCATTTAGGGCAAAGTCCCCTGGGTATCAGTATTTTAAATAATGATCCGGTTGTAACACAAATACTTGCAGCGGCAGGGTCAGATATTCACATGCCTATTTTAAATAATACGACTGCTGCTCTAACGGCTCTTAATCAAAATAATTCAATTTTTAAAGCCATTTTAACGCCAAATAATTTAGATTCAACGGATAATAGCGGTAAAAGTGTTTCTCACTTAGCAAGTATAAACGGTAATGTAATTGCTGTTCAGGATATTATCAATGTTTCTGTTTCATCTTCAATTTTAGTTAATAAAAGGGATAACTTAGGAAAAAACTCACTAGATTATGCGCTGGAAAGACCTGATTCAAAAAATCACATGGAAATTGCAGAACAGCTTACATTAGCTGGGGCTTTTTCTGAAAATCCAATATTTGGTTTTTTTGGTCCGGCTGCCAGAAGCGGAAATTATAATATCCGCCGTAACGAAGGTTTAGCTCCGATACACTATGCTGTAATCGGTGATTATGTTGGTTTAATTTCATTTCTTATAACTAAAAATATTGATTTGAATATTAAAAGTACTTCAGGAGCGACTGCTCTTCATGAAGCTGTACGAATAGGCAATATCGAAGTTATAACAATGCTTGTAAATAATGGAGCTGATGTTAACGCCAAAGATGCCAAGGGCAATACCCCTTTACACACAGGAATTCCATCAGAAGTTCATCGAGAGGTCGTTACATTACTTCTTCAAAAAGGAGCAGATCCTAATCTTCGTGATGAACACGGCGATACTCCCCTTCACATAGCTGTTATGCTAAATCGTGCTGTCAATGTTGTTCAGGCGATTTTAAACGGAGGAAGTGATGTCAATATAAGAAACATCGAAGGTAAAACTCCTTTGTTTATTGCCATACAGGACGGACGGACGGCTTTAATTCCGGTATTGTTAAGCTACGGCAGTGAAATTTTTGCAGCGGATAATTCAGGCACTACGCCTTTTGATGTTGCTATAAGATCAAATGAAAATATTTTTAATTTGCTTATAACAAGTGAAACTGTCAATCAAAGAGACAGTGAAGGCAATACAATGCTTCACACCGCATTAAAAGCAAGAGCAACTTCAAACCAAATCAGCAGGATTTTAGATCAAAGAGCTTCTGTTGATGCCAGAAACAGAGACGGCGATACTGCATTACATTTTGCAGTCAGATTAAATCAAAGAGAAAACGGAGAGTTTTTAATATCCAAGGGTGCAAATATTTTTTCACTTAACAGCGAGGGAAAAAGCCCTCTTTACATTGCTCTTTCATCAAATCCATTACGCGAATGGATCATTAACTCTGTTACAATAAAATCAAAAGACGGATTGGGAAACAATATGCTTCATTACGCAGCTGAATGGAGTATGAATAATGTAATTCCTATTATTATAAGAAGCGGTATTCATGTTGATGAAACAAACGCTACAGGTCAAACGCCTTTATTCATGGCAATAAAAACTGACAGTATCTCTACAATACGTACTCTTACAGGTAATAACGCTAACTTAAATGTTAAAGATAACCAGGGAAATACTGTACTTCATGCTGCTGTAAGATGGAATGCAATAAATTCCGCTTCACTATTAATTTCTTCTGGGATTGATATAAATGCAAGTTCATTAAACGGAAATACTCCTTTACATGATGCTGTCGCTTTGGGAATGTCAGATATAGAAACTTTATTAATAAGACAAAAAGCAAATCTTGAAGCCAGAAATATAGACGGCAACACTCCATTGATGGAAGCAGTCAGAGGAGCTTTAATTCCATCGATAGAAAAATTAATACAGAACGGATCTGATCCATCTGCAAGAAATACAAGAGGCGATACTCCCCTTCACGTTTCTGTAAGTATGGAACGCTACGATATTGCAAACATTCTTCTTAAAACCGATGTTTCCATTCATGCGCGTAACACTAGAAACAGAACTCCGTTTCAAATAGCAATCGGCGTATCACCTGTTATGGTTTCCGCACTTTTAACATCTGACAGGATTAATACACCGGATGACATGGGAAGTTCTGCATTGCATATCGCATTACATGAAGGAGCATCCGCAGATATAATAAGAACGATTGTAAACCGCGGAGCCAGAATTAATATTGTTGACAGTAACGGTAAAACACCTCTTAGAGTTTCTATTGATTTGGATGCGTGGGAAAGCGCTAAAATAATTGCAGATGCAGGAGCTGATCCTTTCATAACCGCTGTTGACAATAAAACACCTGTAGAAATTTCATTTTCGAAGGGAAATGAATGTATTAAAGCTATTTTTTCAGGAAGAATGATAAATGTTACAGACAGTTCAGGAAACAGTGTTTTGCATTTTGCCGCACGGTATGGAACTGCAGACGATGTAAGATTATTACTTGAATTCGGTGCAAACAAATCTTTAAAAAATGTAGCGTCAGAAAGCGCTTATGATATTGCTTTAAGGTGGAACCGGCGTGATAACGCTGAAGTGTTAAGAATTAATTGATTTTGTTTTATCATTGTATTTCATATATTTGATTTACAGCGTTCCAAGTATAAATATTAATTATTTCTATATCATCTAAATATAGTTCGGTCTTTATTGAAATATTCTTTTTCTCCGGATCAATGCTGTTTATTGTTACAATTTTAGGTCCGGGATTTAAAGATAAAATATCTATAAATTCTATCCCGTTAAATTCAAATACTTTTAAAGAAGCAGCAATTCCGCTTATGTTATACAGATACAATTCTTCTTTACCATTTTTGTTAAAATCACCTGCATAACCAATAATTTTATTCTTCCAAAGAATTGGTCTTCCAAAAACTTCAGTCAGACCTGCTTTTACTGCATCAAATTTTTCATGTTCAATAGTACCCCAATTTAATTGATATACATTTTTTATATTTTCATTAAACGAATCAAAAATAAAGCAATAAACAAAATCTAAAGAAGGATCAGGAATTTCCATACGGCTGTAAAAAGCGATAATCTCTCTATTACCTGAATTAGTAAAATTTCCTTCAATATGGAATTCATACATAATTATATAAGCCTGATTCTCCGGTAATGCGGAAGGATAATTCATAATTGTGTGTTGTAAAACTTCTTCATTAGCTGACAGTATTATGTTTTCAGAAACTTCATCTTGAGAATCAATTTCACCGGTTTCATTCTCTTTAACACATGAAACTATAAGAAATATTGATATAATAAATAATATATAGGTTTTTCTTATCATAAATTACCGTACTAATTCATTATTATTAATCAGGTTGTATAAAGTCAAGTTATTTTCATATAATTACCTTATTCAGACAGACTGGCTCATCTGGATAGAGCGTCAGCCTCCGGAGCTGAAGGTGGTGGGTTCGAGTCCCGCGTCTGTCAAAAGTTTGAAAAATACTTGTCATAATATTAATAAATACACTATAATTCTCAATAACTATGGGGGAAACATGCATCTTTTATCCGGTCTAAAAGGACGTTCTTTAGTTGAACCGGAAGACTTCTCGCTTGATGAAATGGAATCATTGTTTTCTCTTGCTGAAAAAATAGAAAAAGAAGAAAAGTACCTAAGAGACAGCTGTAAAGGTAAACTGCTCGCTACCCTGTTTTTTGAACCAAGTACCAGAACACGGCTTAGTTTTGAGGCTGCTATGCTGCGTTTAGGCGGCAGCTGCCTGGGTTTTGCAGAGCCCGGTTCCAGTTCTGCCTCCAAAGGAGAAAGCCTTGCCGATACTATCCGGATGGCTGCAAGTTACGCTGATACAATCGTAATGCGTAATCCAAAAGAAGGAGCCGCTCTTTTAGCAAAGCAGTATTCATCAGTGCCGGTTATTAATGCCGGTGACGGAGGGCATCATCATCCTACCCAAACTCTTACAGACCTTCTAACCATTAAACGGCTTTCTGGAAATATCGAAAATATAACCGTTGGTTTTTGCGGTGATTTAAAATTCGGACGTACCGTACATTCACTTGCCAAAGCACTTGCCCGTTATAAAAATATTAAAATGATATTTATCTCTCCTAAAGAACTTGTTCTGCCTGATTACATTAAAAATATTTTAAACAAACAAAATGTTGAATACACTGAAAGAGAAAACCTTGAAAAATCAATGCCGGAAATTGATGTTCTTTACATGACAAGAGTTCAGCGCGAACGTTTTTTTAACGAAGATGATTATATACGTCTTAAAGACACTTATGTATTGAATACCGAAAAAATGGCAGCGGGTAATGAAAAATTAATAGTACTTCATCCGCTTCCAAGAGTGAATGAAATTTCCATAGAGATTGATGCTGACCCAAGAGCGGCATATTTTGCTCAGGCAAAATACGGAATGTATGTAAGAATGGCATTACTCGCTTCGATACTGGGGGTATTATGATTACGGAGTTTTTATGCTGAACATAGAAGAAATTAAAAATGGTATTGTAATCGACCACATAAAAGCGGGATTGGGAATTCGTATTTATAACTGGCTGCGTCTTGATAAGGTTCCATACACAGTAGCATTTGTAGCGAACGCTTCATCTTCAAGAAGCGGCAGAAAAGATATAATAAAAATCGATAATACAATTTCAATCAATCTTGATGTTCTAGGTTTAATAGACCCCAACTTAACAGTTAACATTATAGAAAACGAACGTGTAACAAAAAAAATTAAACTTACTCTTCCGCAAAAAGTTGAAAATGTTTTAATATGTAAAAATCCACGCTGTATAAGTTCCACAGAAAAATATTTAACTCATGTTTTTCATTTGGAAAATCAGGATGTTAAAACATACCGGTGCGAATACTGCGATGAAATAATTTCCGTTGGAGATTTTAAATGATTGCTATTGACAGGTTATACGAAAGTGTAAAAACAAAAGGGCATGTTTGTATCGGACTTGATACATGTGCTGATTATGTTCCTGAAAAAGAAAGAAAAAAAACTTCCTGCGGCGCTCAGGCAGTACTTGCGTTTAACAAAGCATTAATAGACGCTACTTTGGATGTTTGCGCCTGTTATAAAGTTCAAATTGCATATTATGAAGAGATGGGACTTGAAGGTTTAAAAACATATTCACAAACACTAAAATATATCCGTGAAAAAAATGCAATTGTAATCGCCGACATAAAAAGAGGCGATATTGCCGATACTGCCATACGTTATGCCAAAGCGCATTTTACAGGCGAGTTTGAAGCTGACATTGTAACGCTTAGTCCTTATATGGGTATGGATTCGATTGAACCCTGGCTTAAAGAAGCTCAAACAAACAAAAAAGGCGCATTTGTTTTAATGAGAACAAGCAATAAAGGAATGAAAGATTTTCAATATCTTGAAACAAATCAATCAAAAAATAAAGTTTATAATGTGTTAGGTGACAAAATGTCAGAGCTTGCAGTACAGTACAAAGGCGAAAGCGGTTACGGAATGTTCGGCGTTGTAGTAGGCTGTACAGAAAGGGACGAAGCAGCTTTAATCAGGCAGCGTTACCCTGCTCTTTTTTTCCTTATTCCCGGATACGGCGCACAAGGCGGCGGCGCACTTGATGCTGTACTATTACTAAATAATGGAAACGGCGGTGTTGTAAACGCTTCCCGTTCGGTAATAACTGCCTGGCAAAAAGAAGCTAATAATGAAAACGCTGACAATTCATTCGCAGCACAGGCAGCGCGTACCGCCGCTATAACAATGAGGGATGAAATTCTTACACAAATAAATCAGGGAGATAAATCATGAGCAGCTTTTTGACTTGTGAACTTTATGAAAATAAAACAATAAACGATGAATTTTTTATCCTGCAATTTATTTGGGAACATAAAGCTCCGAAAGCAGGTCAGTTTTTTATGTTAAAACCATTGCGGACTTCTATTTTCCTGCCGCGCCCGATAAGTATTTTCGAATATAATCAAGAATCAAAAATACTTAAGTTTTTAATATCAAAACGCGGTAAAGGCACACAGGAATTATCGCAGTTAAACCCCGGCGAAAAAGTGCAGCTAACAGGACCTCTTGGAAATACATGGCATGATTTTTTACCTGAAAACGGAAAAGTGCTTTTAGTAGGCGGCAGCGCAGGTGTTGCACCCTTAGCTGCTTTGGTTTTTGAAAAACCTTATTTTGATTTTCATTTATATGCAGGTTTCAGACAGGGATTCAATGAAAAATATCAAGAGAATATGATGTTAGGAGCCGGAGTAAATGCAAAAAAAACTGTTATATCCGCAGAAGACGGCAGAAATGCATTAATTGGGCTTATTACAGATTTTTTATATGATTTGGAAACCTATGATATTGTTTTCGGATGCGGTCCGCTTCCAATGTTAAATGCTTTAAAGAAAAAGTGTCTGTATAAAAAAGTTCCGTGTATTATTTCGATGGAAAGTAAATTTGCATGCGGTGTCGGAGCCTGTCTTGGCTGTACAATTTACACTGTAAACGGCAATAAACGCTGCTGTAAAGAAGGTCCGATTTTTCCTGCACAAGAGGTAATGTTTAATGAGTGATATAATTGAAAATCCGGTAAATGAATTTAATGATCCGGTAATTATTAATACCGATATGTCTGTAAATATTGCAGGTATAAAATTTAATAATCCTGTTATAGCTGCATCGGGTACATTTGGAAATAGCAGTGAATACAAGGATTTATTTGACATTTCAATGCTTGGCGGAATATGCTCAAAGGGTTTAACAATGACTGCCCGAAGCGGAAACAAGGGAATGCGTATATGGGAAACGCCTGCCGGTATGTTAAATTCGATAGGACTTGAAAATATCGGCATTGTTGATTTTATAGAAAAAGATCTTCCTAAAATGAAGCAGCTTGGTACTGTTATAATAGCTAATCTTTCCGGCGGCGAATCTGATGAATATGTAAGAGGAGCTATTTTATTAAATGAATCATCAGTAGACATGATAGAACTTAATATTTCATGTCCGAATGTAAAGGTAGGCGGCATGGCATTCGGTCTTGATCCCGGAACTGCCGCTGCATTAGTTTCAGCAGTTCGCCGTGTGTGCCGTGATAAACCTTTATTGGTAAAACTATCACCTAACGCCCCTTCTCTTTCTGCTGTCGCTCTTGCATGTGTAAATGCAGGCGCAGACGCTCTTTCTTTGGTAAATACATTTAAAGCGATGGCAATAGATATTGTTAACAAAAAACCTGTTTTTGAAAATATAACTGCCGGGCTTTCAGGTCCTGCTGTAAAACCAATTGCTTTACGCATGGTTTGGGAACTATTTGAAACCTTAAAAGATTCCGATCTTAATATTCCTATAATTGGAATTGGCGGCATTTCAAACACAAATGATGCATTGGAATTTTTAATGGCAGGAGCAAACGCAATTCAGGTCGGTTCTGCTACCTTTTCAAACCCTCATGTTATGCCCGAAATCATCGAAGGTTTAAGACAGTACATGACAGCTAACAAATTAACATCAATTTCTGAAATATCGATAAGGAAATAGTTATGGAAAAAATAGTTAATCTTTTACGCGAATCAGGCGCAATGCTGGAAGGGCATTTTCTTTTAAGTTCCGGAAAACACTCTGATGAATATTTTCAGTGCGCAAAACTTTTACAATACCCGGAAAAAACAAAAGCCGTTTTTGAACAAGTTGTTTCTCAAATAAATGATGATATAAAAAACGGGAAACTTAAAATTGATGTTGTCGTAGGTCCTGCAATGGGCGGAATAATAGCAGCCTGGGAAGTTGCAAGACAGTTAAACTTGCATGCTATTTTTACAGAAAGGGATGAAAACGGTGTTATGTCAATCCGGCGCGGATTTGAAATACAACAAGGACAAAATATTTTAATTGTAGAAGATGTTGTTACTACGGGAAAATCTTCGATGGAATGCGCTAAAGCACTGGAAGCTGCCGGTGGTAAAATTGCAGCTTTAACTTGTGTTGTAGACAGACGCGCCGAAGACTCTCAGGATATTCCCTGGATTTTTTATCCTGCTGTTAAATTACAGGCAAAAACCTGGGAAATAGATGAATGTGATTTATGCAAACAAGGTCTGCCTTTAGTAAAACCAGGTTCCAGAAAATTTTAAGGTGACTGGCACTTTTCCATCTGTTTGATTAAACTTGCCATGTCTTTTGCAAGAGGCGCGGTTAATAATTCTAAACCCGGTAGTTTTAATTCAAAGGCATGAAGCCCTAACCTGTTTAAAAGCGGTCTTTCTTCTTGAGGATCACCTCTCCATGCTTTTTTAAATGATGATAATTTTACAGGTGATAATTTTCCGTATAATCCGTCACAAACAATCGGATGCCCCAATGCTGCAGCATGAACTCTAATTTGATGAATCCTTCCTGTTACAGGTTTTACTTCCAAAACACTGTAATTTCCAATGCTTGTTTTACAAATAAAAATTGTAAGAGATTCTTTTCCACGGAACTTATCGATAATTGTCATGTGTTTTTTATTACCGTTTGGAACAAGCGCTAAATTACATGTTGTTTCTTTCCATGAAGGCTTTCCGTGTACAATAGCTATATATTTTTTTTCTGTTTCGCGTTTTTCAAATGCAACCGACAAATCACGGTGTACATCTTTATTTTTTGCAAAAACAATTATACCGGATGTTTCTTTATCTATTCTGTGCACTGTATATATTTTTTTTATTTTTAAATCGCTTTCCAGTAATTTATCAAGTCTTTCTTTTGATTCATCCCATCGATCTCCGCCGACAGAGATACCTGATGTTTTATTAACTGCAATTATATTTTCATTTTGATAAATTATGCTGTATGGAATTTGATTTTTCATTATAATTATTTAAAACTATTGTTATTTATTCTTTTTTCCAAAATCAACATGAGGTATTTTGGAATCTGATTTTAATGCAGCTTTATTTTCAGCTTTGATTGCATCATAAACTTCCTGACGGAAAACTTTTACTTTTTTTGGAGCATCAATGCCGATACGAACCTGGTCGCCTCTGATTTCAACAATAGAAATAACTATATCATCGCCAATTACGACTTTTTCATCTAACTTTCTGGAAAGTATCAGCATATTATATCCTTATCCGTTTATCTCGGCCATAATGTCATGCCTTGTCTTCCATTTTGAATCGGCAAGTATTGCCTGCATTCCTGTCATATTTTCCTTGTTTAAAATTACAGGACCCTGAAGATTAGCTGTCATGGGACTTCCGTCTGTAGGGATTGTAACAATAACAAAAATTAATGCGTTATCCGGTGATTTTATGCCTATTTCAGCTAAGTCTTCGTTTGTAATATTTGCTTCATAATCTTTGCGGAAAAGAAACGGATTAATTAATATAAAAGCAATTTCTTTTTCTTTTACAGATTGCAGCCAGTAAAAAGGTTCATGTTCTGCGTCAAAAATTACATATTCTGTATAATCTTCAAAACCAAAGAGTCCTTGCGGTATAAATACTTTTTGTTTTTCATCAATTTCGATTTCATCAAAAGCCTTTGTATTTACCTTCATTTTAAAACTCCTTGGTTTTCAGCTTACCTTAAAAAATTTAAAAGTGACATAGGCAGCAATCTTGCAGATGTTGCTAAAATTGACTGATGAGCTCCTTCTGCGGCTTTTAATTGCATTGCATACTGAGCCAAATCAAATCCCGCTTCTCTTGCCAGCATTTTTTGCGTATTTTGAATCTGACTGTTTAATCTTGATCCTGCAAATTCAGCTCTTTCTTTCCTGCTGCTTAAGTCCGCTATTCTGTAATTAATATTATTGATCGCAAGATCTATTCCTGCAATACCCTGGCTTCCGATAAAATCCTGATCCCCTCTTAACATTCCGTCTCTTAAACGAATAACCATATCAAATAACGAACCGCCGGAAACTCTCGCTGATACAGCCCAATTCGGAGCGTTATTCTGCATATTACCGGCAATTATACCCAAATCACGCATAACTGAGGCTCCTCCAACCTTATCTTCGATTCTTAGAAGTTCTGCCATAGTGCCTTCAATGACTAAACCTCTTGAATCAATATCAATATATGCTTTAACCGGAGCTCCTGAATCATTTATTTTTGCAACTATCGAAGGAAGAGTATCACCAACAGCTACATCAATTTCTACATCATTTATAAAAAAAGCGCCTGCTTGCTGAACTCTGTAATCGGTAGCGTTTACTGAAGAAAATATTTTCATTTTTTCAGCCCAAAATGCCTGCGCTCCGCTTATATCAAGTTCCAAAAACATATTATCGCCGATTTCAATTTGTCTTGTAGCGCCTGCTCCCCTGTATTCAACACGGGTTATCATTACTTCACCTGCGCCTTCTACATTTCCTTCGACAATTCTAAATGGCTCTGTAAAAACTTTATCACCTGCGAAAGCCTGTTTCGTATCAGGTCCTAACATATTAGAAATTTTTACAAGTTCTTCCAGTAATTGATTAACTTCCATCGCCATGATTTTTAAATCTTCTTGTGAATATAATCCATGCGCTGCCTGTACCGATAAATCTCTTAGTCTTTGCAATATATCGTTAGCTGTAAGTAAATTATCATGAGCACTGTTTAAATGATCCATAGCAAAATTTACATTTTTTTCAAAACGATTAAGCCTAGTAAGGTATGAATCAAATCTAACAGCTTGACCTGCTGCGACAGGATCATCGCTTAAGCGCGGTATTCTTGTTTCTTTTTGATGCTGTAAATTAAGTTCATATATATCTACTTCTTTACGTCTAAGACTTATTTGAGCATCTGTTACCGGCATACTAGTTGAAACTCTTGTCATAACTTACTCCTTTTATTCTTTCCTAAACACCCATGCGGTTAATTATTGTATCCAGCATGTTATTTACTGTAGTTATATAACGAGCTACAGCCTCATATCCTTTTTGAAACCTTATCATGTCAGTAAGTTCTTCATTTAGATTAACTCCGGAAATTGATGATCTTAATGTTCGTAATGTGTCCATTGTCTGCTGTGCTGTTGCTAAAGCTATACCTGCTTGCTTTTTTAATTCTCCCATATTAGTAACAGAAAAAGAAAAATAATCATCAAATGTATTAAATTTTCCAATCATGACGTTATTGTTTCTTATAGATGCTATTGCTGCTGCGGCATCACCGTTACCAGGATTTGCTTCTCTTCCGTTTACACCAAAACCTGCCGCAACCGATGAATGATCCTTGAATAATTCAGGATTAACAGTAATCCAACCTGAAGGATTTGCAACAGGAGCTACAGCGTAATCTTCTGTTGTTCCTCTTAAACTTGTTACTGCATCAGCTCTGTCCCATCTGAATGCACCTTCAGCTCCTGATTCCTGTAAAAGACCTGCGTAACCTGTTAGAAAATGACCTGAATCTTCGATATGACGTATAACAAAATCAGGGTTTACCCTTATTCCGTTAACTAATTCTGTCGGTGTTCCTTTTAACTGGATTTGACCTTCTCTGTTTAAACGGGCGACAACTTCCGCTCCTGAATTATTAATGCGCTTGATAATATCATCTACAGTATCTGTCGAATAATATTGAACCTGAACTTGCCCGTTTGCGCTTGATAATGTTATGGTTCCTTCAAGACCCGGCTGTGCCCGCGGTTCCAAAGTATTTTGTCCGTTAATTCTGTAAATATAAGATGAATCAAAAAAACCATTACCGCTTCGATCATAATTTCCGTTAACATTTGTAACATAAGGAAGTTCAATAAAAAAGTTAATTCCTGTTCTGCCGTTAGCGCCATAAGCGCTGGAATGAATTTCATTTACCAAATCAGCAAAATTCATTGTCATATTATTTAAGTTTTGAATTTCTTTTTCTATTGTCACATCACGCAGTTCAAAAAGAGCGCCAAGCTCTCCTTTGTTAAAAATCATTTGGCTTCCTGTATCACGCCAGTAAACGAAAGTAAAGTTTTCTTCATCTGCATCTTTTCTTAAATCAAACTGTCTTGCAATCTGCCCTTGAACCAGTACATGACCGGATGTATGAATCATAAATTCATCAGGGTCTTGCTGAGTCATGGTAATATCAATTATTTTTGCCAGGTCGTCTATAAGAACATTTCTTCTGTCCATTAAATCGTTTGGATTATCTCCCTGTCCTTTTATACGTTGTATATCACCGTTCAAAGAAGCTATCTGACGTGTAAGTTCATTAATCCTATTAACATTTATTTCTATATGTTCATTTGCAAATTGCTGTAAAAGATTAAGACCTTCATAATGTGAATTAATTCCGTCTATTAATGTTTTACCTCTATTAATAACAACAACTCTTTGTTCTTCGTTTGCAGGATGTGCAGCAAGATCTTGCCATCCTTCCCAGAATGTGTCCATTTTCGTTCTGATAGAATTAAAACCTAATTCAAGATAAAGCGATTCCATATCGCTTAAATATTTGTTTCGAATTTCCCAAAAACCTTCACTTGATGCATTCATTACAATTCTTCTGTCAACAAATTCATCACGTATACGTTCAATTCTTTCAACAATAACACCTTGTCCGATTTGACCGGGAGTTTGCGCTCTGTTTAAACCAGGCATGTAAATAGGTTCAAATGCCGCAAAATCAACTCTTTGACGTGAATAACCTTTTGTTTCCAGATTATTTAAATTGTGACCAATAGTATTTAAAGCGCTTTGATGAGCTTGAACACCCTTGCGTCCTATTTCCAATCCTAAAAATGTTGATGTCATATATTACCTCCGTTAGAAGCTCTGGTTTAAAACCATACTTCGCATATCGTGTGAAAAATGCGATCCGTTTTTTGTATACATTTTTCCGCCCCGCTCTACAAAAGCGAGATCGATAAAATCCCTTAATGTTGATTTAATTATGTTGACATGAGAAAGAAGAGCTTCATTCGCTATTTTTAATTTTATTGATTCCTGTTTAAGACTGCGGTAAATCGAGGTTAAATCATCGCGTTGATTTTCAGGCAGTATTCCAACCAATGTCAGAAATCGTCCTTTTTCATCCAGATTTTGCGAAAAACCCTGCTGATGCGTTAATGTCTGGAAAACTTCAAAAAGTTTTTGCCTTTCATTTTCAAGGTTTTCAAGCTGATTTTCTGCTGCATTCATAGCGCTTAAATTTTCTTCAAAAACTGTCCATTGCCGTTCTGTAACAGCCAAACGAATCTTTTCCTGTAAAACAACAGCGTTTTGAATAAGCTCAAATTCCTGAAGTAAAATATCCTTGCATTTCTCGTAAATCATGATATACCTCTATATTGTATATCGGCAGTTTAACTATGAGTATTTAGGGATGGTTTTTAACGATTTTTAAGATATTTTTGTTATCTAAACGGGTATATTCAACAGTATCCATGATTTTTTTGACCATAAATATACCCAAACCGCCTATATTCCTGTCTGTAAGCGGCTTGGTAAAATCAGGTTCCGGCTGTTCAAGGGGGTTATACTGTCTTCCTGTATCTTCAAATTTAATATTGATATTTTCGTTTGTTGAAATTGTTATTATTACATCGCCGTTTGTATCCTGATAAGCGTAATCTACGATATTAACAAATATTTCTTCTACAGCTATGTCAATTTCATTCTGCAATATCGATGAAAGTTTAAGTTTATCCAGTTCTCCGTTTATAAAACCGATTACTTTATCAAGATTTTTTTTATTCGCAGGTATACTTAATTCATTTTCATCAATATTAATTCTTAAAGCAAGCATTGCAATATCATCTGTTTGTTCAATACCATTGGAAAAAAAGTCAACTTCTTTTTTTATTTCCGAAACAAGTTTTGAAGGAAGTGCTTCTTTATTTTTGTTTAAAGCATCTAAAAGGCGTATTTCGTTAAATAATTCGTTATTGGAATTCATCGCTTCGGTTACACCGTCTGTATATAAAAATAAAGTATCTCCTTTTTCAAGTTTAATTTCCTCTTCTTTATATACTGCGTCTTTTATTATCCCAAGCGCAATATATGGTTTTGTTTTTAAATATTCAAAAGTACCGCTTTTCTTTTTCCGTAACGGAGGATTATGCCCTGCGTTTACATACTTGAATAATCCTGTCTGCGTATTGTAAAAACCCATAAAAGCCGTTACAAATATACAGGCTTCGTTATTTTCATATAGTTTATTGTTTATAGATTCAAACGCTGTTTTAGGACTTTTGCATTTACTGCAATTTTTAATTAATGTTTTTGTATTTACCATAAATAAAGCGGCAGGAATTCCTTTACCTGAAACATCTGCAATTATAATAGCCAGATTATGTTTGTCGATAAAATAAAAATCATAAAAATCGCCGCCGACATTCCTTGCAGGAACCATAGAAGCAAATATATTAAATTCATCTCTGTCAGGGAAAGGAGGAAACTTCTGGGGAAGCATGCTTGCTTGAATTCCGCTTGCAATTTCAAGTTCTGTATTAATGCGTTTTTTTTCTTCTCTTTCCCTCATGTTTTCTTCGATTGATTTTTTTAAATCAGATGTCATGTTACGGAAAGTTTCTGCAAGAAGACCTATTTCGTCTTTTGTTTTAATATTAATTTTTGTATCAAGATTTCCAGTGGCTATCTGTGTTATATAAGCTGATAATTTTTTAATCGGTTTATTAACAAAAGCGGAAATAAAGAAAAATCCTGTTAAAAGTATAACTACAGAAGCTATAGCGATTATTATCGAATAACGTGTATTGCGTTTTTCTACTTCTGCAAATATTTCATTTTCCGGAATATAAATTGCAATACGCCAGTTGTTATCCATAAAACGCCCGAATTTAATATAATTAATATTATTTAATTTAAATGAAGTATCATTAATATCCCACGGCAGGTTTTTTATCGAAGAGCCTGTTAAAATATTTTCGTATGTAGTTGAAATAATCAAATCATTTTCAGGTATATATAACAATACAATGCTGTTTTGTGTAGGATTTATTTCCAGTAATTGTTCGATTATATTATCTATTTCCCAGTCAACTGTAGTTAAAGCAATAAGTTTTTCATCTTCAAAAATACCGGCTCCTGCTGTTATCATTAAACTAAAAGTTCCTGAATCATCGATATAAGGCATTGTCCAAATAACCTGGTATGGATTTTTTATATTTTCTATTATTTCTCTATACCAGCTTTTATTATGATAATCATATTCATCCATGTAAAACGTATCGTCTATCCGGACTTTTTCCAGCTCTTTATCAAAAAAAGCGTAAAAACCTGATCTTAATTTATCATGATTATAAGTATAAGGTTCAAACCAAAAACCTCCGCCTATTGCTTCGGGTAAACTTTTTAAACTTTCAACTGCAAAGTTTTCACCAAATTCATCTGACTGCTGAATGTAATAAAAAAAACCGCCTACTGCATAAAACACCGCTCCCCTTTCCAGCTCTGCGATAATTTTATTTACTTTTTCAATTTCATAATTTATGGTTTTTTCAATTCCTTCCAGACGAAGGTTTTTATAATTTATTGTTGTATTGATCGAATAAAAAACAAAAGCAGAGCCTATTATAAAAAGGAAAACAAGAACAATTATAAGGATTTTTGTTCTGATTGAATGTATAAGCATTTTTAATTTTTTACTAGCATTTCTTGCAGTGCAAGTATACCTAAAACATTTTTTACAATCTCGGACGGACGTTCAATACTGAATGAACTTCCTATCTCGTTCGCTTGTTTATAGATTTTTAATATAACCCTTATGCCGATAGAACTTAGATAATCAACTCTGGACATATTTAAAAGAATTGTTTTTTGCTTTTCTTCCAAAGCCTCTTCCAGCTTTGATAAAAGAAGGTCGGCGTTATTTGAATCAATCCGCCCTTTTACCGAAATAATGCAAATTCCATCGTTAATATTTTGAGTAAAATTTAAATCAGTATTATCCAATTTACTCTCCAAAATCGAATGTAATGACATTATATTAGAAAAACAGACATTTGACAAGATAAAATTGTATGAAAATTAAAATTAAGGTATATATTTTTCAGGGATTAATACATATTTTAATGTCTTGACAAAATCCTGTTTTTTTTTCATATTTAGATAAATTACACGGTGGATATAGCTCAGGGGTAGAGTGCAAGATTGTGGTTCTTGTTGTCGCGGGTTCAAATCCCGTTATCCACCCTTTGATACCAAAAGTATCAAATCAGCGTTCGTAGCTCACCTGGATAGAGTACCAGACTTCGAATCTGGTGGTAGCAGGTTCGAGTCCTGCCGGACGCAAACAACACTCTGCGGCAGCGGGATTTTAAATCCTGTATCTTCCAGTTTTTGCTTAATATTGCGCATCTGAAACCAGTAAATATCCCAAAAATCCTGATTCATTGCCCATGCCCTGATGATTATATTTACATGGCTATCCTGCATTGATTGTATAATAATTTGATGCTGAGGATCAGATAGAATTCTGGTTTCTTCTTTTACAATTGTATTTAATACAGAAAATACCTTATCAATCGAATCTGAGTATGATAAACGTATTGGAATCTCCATACGTCTTTTACCGTTGCGTGTAAAATTCTTAATAGGGCTTCCCCAAATACTGGAATTTGGCGCAGAAATATAAACTCCATCCGGTGTTTCCAAAATTGTATTAAAAAGATTAATTTCTTTAACTGTTCCATTAAATGATCCAAATTCAATAAACTCGCCGACTTTATAACTGCCAAGAATTAAAAGGCTTATTCCCGATGCTATATTTCCAAGCGTATCTTTTAAAGCCAATCCTACAGCAATACCGGCAGCGCCAAGTAATGCCAAAAGACTTGTTGTATTAAAACCAAAGATATTCAATATCATTATGAAACATATAATAAATATCCCATAACCTATGATATGACCTAAAATCGTACTGACAGTTTTATCAATTTGAAATTTTCCGCAAGTTGATCTTTTTACAAGTTTTTTTAATCCTTTTGAAATCAAAAAACCTATAAAAAGAATAATTGCAGAACTTAATATTTTTCCGCCGTTTTCAAAAATAGCGGCGTTATTTTTTTCCCAAAAAGACAATAAAAAATCTATCATTTTATCTGGCTTGTCTTACAAAAGCATCACTATAACCGATACTTCTAATACGCTGTAAAATCGCTGCGCTTTCACCCTGATTTAAAGGTCCTATCATTATTTTGTATAAGTTATCACTGTCTATAAAAATAACAGGATCAAATCTTCTGAAATCTGCAAACTTGCTTTCAATTTCTCTGATAGCGTTTTCAACATTTTCGAATCTAAGCGCTGCTATCTGAACATAATACTGTCCTTGTATTAATTGTGTAATAGTCTTTATCGAAAAATTATGATGTGACGTTTGTACTTCTGTCTGTCCAGGAGTTACATTGTTAGTAATTCCGGGAATAATTAAATCAAGATCTATTTCAAAATTAGAATCTGCAACTCTATCTTCTGCTGGTAATAAATCATACATAGTAGGTTCTGGTTCGGGCTCTGGCTCGGGCTCGGGTTCTGGTTCGGGTTCTGGTTCGGGTTCTGGTTCGGGTTCTGGTTCGGGTTCTGGTTCGGGTTCTGGCTCGGGTTCTGGTTCGGGCTCTGGCTCGGGTTCTGGTTCGGGCTCTGGTTCGGGCTCTGGTTCGGGTTCTGGTTCGGGTTCTGGCTCGGGTTCTGGTTCGGGTTCTGGTTCGGGCTCTGGCTCGGGTTCTGGTTCGGGCTCTGGTTCGGGTTCTGGTTCGGGTTCTGGTTCGGGTTCTGGTTCTGGTT
>WQYB01000005.1 GCA_009781475.1 Treponema sp. | reverse complement strand
TTCCCATAGGCTGGCGTTCAATGAAAAAACTGTCGCTGTATTTTTTTTTCATTTCTTTTTCTTTTGACGGGTCAATGTATTGTTTGCCTTGTGCGATTTTTTCAGGGTAATCACGGAGCGCATTCTCGCTCATCCATGCTTCGACAGGAGTGCCTCCCCAGGTGCTGTTTACAAGCCCTATCGGGATATGGTATTTTTCGTATAGATTTTTTGCGAAAAACCAGGCGACTGCAGAAAACCAGTTAAGGCTTTCATCAGACGGCACATGCCAATCGCCGTTTTCTATTTCTTCTTTGGCAGCGGAAAAATCCAACTGGCGCGGAACTTTAAATTGCCTTATCGGCGGATAATTACCTGTCCATTCTTCGCTGAAATCCTGCCGTAACCGGTTCATATCCATTTCCATATTGCTTTGCCCCGAGCAAAGCCAAACATCGCCGACATATATATCATCAAATTGAAGACTTTGACTATCGCAGGTAACTTCCATTGTGTATGCTCCGCCAGCCTGTGCGGGATCTAGTTTTAACATCCAGCGATTTTCATTGTTTTTATTATCATCGATTTTACATGATTCGTAGGTTTTACCCAAAAAGGTGACTGACACCTTTTGGCTGGAATATATCGGAAACGCCCTGTCTCTTTGAATAACCATCCCGTTATTTATAAAAGGCGGTAATATACTTTTAATCATCATATAACTCCCTTATAATATACTATTACATAATTATCTTTTTGTGTAAAATTATCACCGGGGTAATTTAATGAAAAGATTTATTATGATTATAACTGCAATAATATTTTTTTCATGTAACAGTACGGAAAATTCAATGGAATCTACGCTTGATTTTTTAACTGAAACAGGGACTGTGGCAGCGGCATTGCGATCTGCGCCTTTTTCCAAGGGAGTAAATTTTTCAGGCTGGTTTGAAGTTTATAACGCTCAAAGGATTCCTTTTACCCAGTACACAGAGCAGGATTTTGCCGATGTAAAAAGCCTTGGAGCAGATGTAATTCGCCTTCCTGTAAGGTTAAATGATATGACAAGCGGAGCGCCCGATTATACATTAGATCCTTTGCTTCTAAGATTGCTTGATATGGCAGTTGATTGGGCGCAAAAATACGGGCTTTATCTTATTATCGATAATCATTCTTTTCATCCTGTTAACCATACTCCTCATGACGTAGACAAGGTGCTTATACCTGTTTGGAGTCAGATTGCAAGGAGATACAGAAACAGGGGTAATTTCCTGGTTTATGAAATTTTAAACGAACCGCATGGTATTCCTGATGCCAGATGGGGCGAAATTCAAGGCAGAGCAATAGAAGCAATTCGAGCGCATGATCAAAGGAAATGGATAATAGTCGGCGGAACGGATTACAATTCGGTTAATAAATTGTCAGCCATTCCTAATTATCAGGATCAATTTTTAATTTATACATTTCACTTTTATGATCCATTTTTATTTACACATCAGGGTGCTAGCTGGGCAGAACCTTTAGAGCATTTATCTGGAATTCCATTTCCGCATAATCCGATTCGTATGCCAAGATTTCCGTCTGTTCTTAGAGGAACGTGGGTAGAAGGAGCGTTTAGAAATTATGCAGCTGACGCAGCTCCTTATAAACTTTTGGAAGTTCTGGATAAAGTAGTTGCTTTTTCGAATGAGCGCAATGTTCCCATCTTTTGCGGAGAGTATGGTGTATATATACCAAACAGTCCTAATGATGATCGGGTTGTTTGGTATGATTATGTAACCAAAGCATTGGACAGACGTAATATATCGCGTACCAGCTGGGATTATTACGGAGGTTTTGGAATATTTAATTTTGACGGCAAGGGTGATTTTAGAACAGATGTAAACACGGAAGTTGTTAAAGCTATGGGTTTTAATCCTCCTGCACAAACTCAAAGAAGCGCTTCTCCATTAAGATCAGGTTTTGTTGTTTTTAACGATTTTCCCGGACGTGATATTGTTTCTGGTTTTTGGGGTGATGAAAAAGCCGACTTTAGTTTTTATGATACAAATGCTGCAGACGGAGATTTTGCAATCCGCATGTCCGACTTTGGACGTTACAATGCATTCTGGTTTGCATTTCCGCGTAATGGTAATTTTACAGAACTTGTATCAAACGGATTTTTTCTTGAGTTTAAAAGCAGAACATTACAGCCGGTGCAGTTTGATGTACGTTTTATAATGGAAGAAAATGCAGATTCCATTCCCTGGCGGATAAGTTTTACGGTAAACGAAAGTAATTTGACACCTAACGGAAGGTGGCAGACAATCAGAATACCGCTTAATAATATGAGAGAGCAGGGCGCTTGGGTAAACTCGACTCAAACATGGCTTAATCCCAGGGGGGAATTTAAATGGGATAATATAAACAGGCTTGAGTTTGCAGCCGAACATCAGGATTTAACAGGAATCAGTATTTGGTTTGATTCAATAAGAATTACACGTTAGGTGAAAATATGAAAATGACAATGAGATGGTTTGGACCGGGTTTTGATCCTGTAACTCTGGAAAAAATACGGCAGGTTCCCGGCATTTACGGAGTTATTACAACTTTATACGGAAAGCAGCCCGGAGAAGAATGGAAAAAAGACGAAATACTTGATCTAAAAGAAAAAGTACAAAATGCGGGACTTGTTATAGCCGGTATAGAAAGTGTTAATATACATGATTCAATAAAAACAGGCGGCAAGGATCGCGATAAATATATAGAAAATTATATAAAAACATTAGAAGCGCTTGCTCAATCAGATATAAATCTTGTGTGTTATAATTTTATGCCTGTATTTGACTGGACAAGAACCGATTTGGCAAAGGTTCTGCCCGATGGTTCTACGACAATGTCTTATGATCAAAAAATAATCGATAATATCGATCCTGCGAAAATGTTTGAATTAATCGATTCAAAATCTGACGGTTTTATTTTACCGGGATGGGAACCGCAGCGAATGGAAAGAATAAAAGAACTTTTTCAAATGTATGAAGGAATAAATGAGGATGCGCTTTTTAACAATCTTGTTTATTTTTTAAAAGCAATAAAACCTGTTTGCTCGCAGTATGGAATTAAAATGGCAATTCATCCAGACGACCCTGCATGGACTGTATTCGGCCTTCCCCGCATTGTTACAAATAAGCAGCAGCTTTTAAATATTATAAATGCTGTTGATAATCAATATAACGGTATTACTTTATGTACAGGAAGTTTAGGCAGTAACCCCCAAAATGATATTCCTGATATTATACACAGCTTAAAAGGACATATTCATTTTGCTCATGTACGCAATGTTAAACATAATAGTCCAGGTAATTTTGAGGAATCCGCTCATCTTTCAAGCGAGGGTTCTTTAAATATGTACTCAATAATGAAAGCCCTTTACGATATAGGGTTTAAAGGACCCATACGCCCCGATCACGGCAGAAATATCTGGGGGGAGGTTTGTGTCCCGGGATATGGTCTTTACGATAGAGCCCTTGGTTTATCTTACTTATCAGGGCTTTTAGAAGCAATTAGTATGACAAATTTGTAATTTATGTATACTAAAGAAACATTATTTTGTATAATATAATACAATTATGATAAAACATGGGAAAATATGGGTTATTTTAAACCCTACAGCAGGAAAAGGAAAGGCAAAAAAACAATCCCCAAAAATTGAAAAATATTTAAAAAATTCAGGGCGTGATTTTCAAATTATTAAAACAGAATTTCCCGGGCACGCAATAGAAATTGTCAGTAATTTACCGTTAGGTGAAAATGATATAACAATCGCAGCCGGCGGAGACGGAACCTGTAATGAAGTTGTAAACGGCTTATTATTACGACCCTTGGCTTTTATTCCTCCCATTTTTGGGATACTTCCTGTGGGCAGAGGCAACGATTTTGCTTCAACTCCGGGAATAACAGGTAATTTAGAAAATACATTAAATATAATTATAAACGGCAAAACAAAACATCTTGACGCAGGTTTTGTTAAAGGCGGATATTTTCCGCAAGGGCGTTTTTTTATAAATGGAATTGGCATAGGTTTTGATACAAAAGTAGGTTTTGAAGCCGCCAAACTAAAAATAAAAAGCGGAATAACTTATGCAATCGGCGCTTTAATTTTAATTGCCCGTTATGAACCTTCTCCTATTTTAAAAATTCGATACGATGATAATGAAGTTACAATGCCTGCTGTTCTGGTTTCTATTGTTAATGGAAGAAGGATGGGCGGCAGTTTTTATATGGGACCAAATGCGGTTTTAGATGACGGACTTTTGGATGTTTGTTATGTGAAACATCAGCCTTCAAGACGCTCGCTTTTAAAAATACTTTCGCATTATACAAAAGGAACGCAGGAAAATTGCGAAGGAGTTTTTTTTGGAAAGGGAAAGTATATTCAATTAACGGCTATAGAAGGTTCAATGGCTGCTCATTGTGACGGCGAAACTGTTTGTCATGAAGGCAAAGAACTTGAAATATCATGTATTCCTAATGCTTTGCGTCTTATTATACCCGGAGAATAAAGTGGGTTTTAGAAGATTTGCCGTTTCTTATACAATGAAAGCAATTTTAAGTTTATTATGTAAAATTGACTGCCGCGAATATATTAAAGCTCTTTCCATAAATAAACCAATGCTTGTTATTATTAATCATATAAATTTTTTGGAAGTACCGGTTCTTGTAGCGTTTAGTTATCCTTTATATGTTACAGGGCTTGCAAAATCTGAAACATGGAAAAACCCTTTATTTGCATTTTTGTTTAATACATATAAAAGTATTCCGATAGACAGGAGCGGCTCATTTATTAACAGCTTTAAAAAAGTACGTGATTCTGTAAGTAATGGTGTTTTTACATGTATTGCTCCTGAAGGAACACGAAATAAGGATGGTGTGCTTAGTAAAGGGAAGGCAGGTATTATTCAACTTGCAGCTGAAACGAATATTCCGATTTTACCTGTAGCGCATTACGGCGGTGAAAAATTATGGAAGAATATCAAAAAGCTTAAACGTACAAATTTTGTTATAAAAGCAGGAAAACCGTTTTTTATTAAATGCGAAGAAAGACCATGCAAGGAAGAACGTGAAAGTATAATGAATGAGGTGATGGGGCAGATTGCATCTTTATTACCTGAAAATATGCGCGGTATTTATTCGTTATATGCACATAAAAATTGTAAATACCTGGATTTTATATGATAAAACCAGTACATATTTTTGACGTAGACCTTACAGTTGTAAGAAAAACATCGGCTCAGTATTTTATCTTTCTTGCATTAAAAGAAAAAGTAATTAAGTTTTCGCATGTAAGCCGTCTTCCTTTTGATTGGATAAAATATAAACTTGCAAAACCGGATATGAACTTTATCGAAAATACTGTTAAAAAACTTACAAATATTAATAAAGAAGATTTGGAACGTGTTTCTCAAATATGTTTTGAAAAAAAAATAAAACCTAATGTATATAAAGGAGCGGCACAGATTATAACTGAAGCAAAAAAGAAAGGTGAGACAGTAATTTTTGCAACATCATCATTTGATTTTATAATTAAACCGCTGGAAATATTTTTTAATATAGAAGGTTCTATTGCGAGCGAGCTTGAATACATAAACGGTAAAACAAGCGGTAATCTTGTGGGTTATAGTTTTTTCGGTGAAAAAAAGAAAATCGCAGCACAACAATGGATGGAAAAAAATAATATTAATCCAAAAGATGTCAGCTTTTATTCTGATTCATATACCGATATTCCGCTTTTGGAATACTGCGGTTATCCTGTGGCTGTAAACCCTGACAGAATTTTACAAAAAAGAGCAAAACAATATAACTGGAAAATACTTAAGTTTAAAAAAACTTTAGGAAGCAATTATATAGAAATTTAACCACGAACCACACGAACCAACACGAAATTAAGAAGAAAGAAGTAAGGATTTAATTAGTTACCAGTTTATTCTTACGCCCAATCCATCGCTTTGAGTTACAACATCCATCATGTTTGCAGTAAATGAAACCCTTTTACCGGATAAAGAAGTTTCTATTGACTGCGGTACATTAATGGAAGCGCCGCTGCCGTTTGTTAATGACATAGTGGAGTTTTCAGGAGCGCTGAAACTAAATGTATAATCATAACCGTTAAAAAATGAACGGGCTAAAACCAGAACATTATCATCATATTCTTCAGTCGGACCATAAAAAATAATTAAATCAAAACTGCCTGTTCTGCCGTTATGGTTTATCGATGATTTATTACCGGAATCTTCAAGTATTGCAAGCAGAGCTTCTGTATTGGAAAAATCTACTACTACGCTTATAATTGTATCTTGTGCTGTATTTCTTGTAGAAAATGAAGATAGTTTTGTACCGGGTATTCTTTCTACAGTTCTTTCCCAATCCTGGCGGCTTAAGGGGATTGTCGGCATTGATTCATTGCCGTCTAATCCGCCAAGATCGTCAAGTAAACGTGAAATTTTAAATTCCATTGTTATTTTGCCCGAACCGTCTCTATTTAATTGAATGTCATAAGATATTCCGATGCAGGAGTTAAAAAGTATAACCGCGATAACCAAAAGAATAAATATAGTTTTTTTAACATTGTTTTTTTTCATTAAAATTCCTCCGAATGAATCTTCATGTCCTGTATCCTTACAGGCATTTCTTTTTCGATTAAATTAAATGCCTTTTGCAGAACCTTTTCTCCGTGTATCCTTGAATTGGAAACAAGTGCTCCGCCTATTTGTGAAAAAGACAGTGAATCCTGAAGGTCAACCTCTGCAGCAGTCATATGAAAACGGCTTTGCATCTTGTCAATCATGGACTTAACAACACGGCGTTTTTCCTTAATATTAATTATACCGGGAATCTCAAAAATAATCTGCATCATTGAAACAATCATAAGAATGTAGATAATATAACATAAAGTGAGTTTTTTGCGAAGGGTTATTATTTTAATTCTCTTATTGCCGGTTATTGGCTTTGCTCAGGAAAATATTGAATTAGTAACTGAATCAGAAATCGAAATCGATTACGAATCTGAATTGGACATAGAAGAGCTGCGCCGCAGGATTTTAGGAGAACCTCCGCTTGAATTTATGTCTTTTTCTCTTTCGGATGCAGAAGTTTCCCTTTCATTAACAGGTACATGGAAAGGTGATTTATCGGGAAACCTTGGGTTTTATAACTCTCCTTTGGGGTCAGGGTTTTATTCTCCGCAATCACCATTATTATTCAAACAGGAAGTTGATCTAACATTGTCTTTGTGGATCAATGAAAGATGGTTTGTAGAGGCTAATTTTCAGGATGAATATACATTAAATACCTATCGTGCAGGGTATCAGGGGCTTGCGGGTGAATTCCTTCAATACGCAGGTATTGGAAATACAGGACTTGATTTTCCTTCATTCCCATATCTTGATTTAGGCGGCGACAGCGCTTCATCATTTGGATTTTACAGCCGTTTTGGAAATAATGATCTCAATTTTCATGCTCTTTTACGATATGACGCCGCTTCAAGAGAAGAGCGTGTTTTTTCGGGAAATAGAGAAAGAACTACATCCGATGTTGGTGTTCAAAACTTTTTACGCGGAGTTTCATTTGTATTGCCTGATGAAAAGATTGACTCAAACATAATTGTCTACATTGAAGATGAAAAAGGCGGCATTGCAGATAATAACGGAAGAAGATGGCGTATTGCTTTGCCAAGTGAATATGCCGCTTCAAGAGATTTGGGATTATTGGAATTGAATGTAAGAACAAACGCAAAGATCGCAGTATCATATTCAAAAAATGGAGATACGCAGCCGTGGAATGATTCAATGGGTATCAATTATTCGGATACTGGAAAATTTCTTCATTTTGTACAAAATTGGTTTGGTTCAAGTTTTATACTAGGTGATTATCCGCAATGCGGTGCTCATGGATCATCTAGACCGGGAGAAGTAATCATTGGCGGTACACACGCACTGGTTATTTATGAACCGGGTACTTTTTCTCCTTTTGAAAGATTAAACCGTTATAACGCTCCTTCCAGTATGTCAGAGAGAGCTGTTTTAGTACAACTTTCTACAGGATCAGAAGTTAATGGCTTTGAACTGGTTAGATTTGATAATTTAACTGTTTTTGCATCAACCGCAAATGCGCCGTCATCTGTAAGTCAAATAAACACTTATGAATTGTTAATAGAAGGCGCTGTTAACAGAAGATCGGCAGGTGCTATATGGCCGTTAATACAGGAGTTTGCAGAAATTTATTTACCGCCAAAAAATATTTTTTCCGGTGATATTACTTTAAGATTTACAAATTATAATAGTACTAGCGGATATTTTATCGGTAATGATGTAATACCCGGCTCTGTTCAAGTTTGGCGAAGCGGAATTCAAGATACAAATTTTAATTACAATCAATCATCAGGTGAAGTTATAATTTTCGGTTCAATAGGTCAGAATGAATTAATTCGTATAACGTATTTAAAAAGAAATGAAGGAACGCAATTTGGCAGTATAGCTGCAGGTTTTGGTGTTATTTATCAAAGAAGAGAAAATCCTTTTTCCGCTCAGGCTGCTGTAGGTCTTCGCTGGAATTTGGCAGATGATTCATATACAGATGAATATAATTCAAGCGAAGGTACTGTAGGAATAAGCGCCAAAGCAATATGGAATTATGATTATTTTAAAGCTCATGTTGCCGCCGGTTTTACATTGGTTCAAACAGATACTACAGGTCTTTACCGCGCTGCCGGAATGGAAGGTAATGAAACTATAATAAACTTGCCGCATGAATTATCTTTTTTGTCACATCCGCCTATTTCTTTACCCGTTTCTGCCATTACAATAGGTCTTAATACAGCCAATCGTTCTGATTTAATTTACAGAAATTATGTTAATAATAATATATTAGGCAATAATCTAATGCCTATAGATTGGAACGCTCCTGTTATATCTGGTATTAATAGACCATATCCTGTAAATGATTCCAATTTAAGTGCGCGTATATTAACTGCGGAATTTAAACTGGATTCAAATGAAAGATGGACAGGTTTTCAGGTTCCGCTTGACAGATATTCAGATAATATAACACTGGCAAGCGAGATTGATATTCCTTTTAGATTTTATGATTTCAGCTCAGATCCTTCTTCTGATATTAGAGTAATAATTCAAATAGGTTCTCTTTCACCAAGAGATTATTTATTTACAGAGAATCTTGATCTTATTTGGGAAAAAGTAATTTTTCCTGATAATCCTGATGCAGATAATATAATCAGCGGCAATTACAGAATAGCCAGATTTACATTAAATGAACAAGACAGACAGGAACTTGCAGACGCAAAATTTTTGCGTTTAATTGTAGTTTATGACGGTTCAAACGAAATAACAGGACGAGTTTTACTGGCTCCGCCGGTTGTTAGGGGATCTGTATTCAGGCCAATAACAGCGTCATTGGACGGCGGTAATAACTTTTCCGGTATTGCTAACACAAATATAGTGACAGCTGCAGAGGTAATGGAAACAGGTGTTAATACGCTTAATTCGGCATATCCGGATATAATCAGGCGGTTTCATTCTTCTTTAAGCAGCCAAAGAGTCCTGGAAATTAAATGGAAAGGATCTGATTTTAATACCGGCGGAAGCAGTGCAGGTGCAGACGGAAGGATTAGTGAACTGCCTCTTGCCAATTACCGTGAATTATCTTTTTTTATAAATATTGATAACTCTCAATTGGGATTAAATAATGAAATATTAAATTTTATTGTTTCATCCGGACCTGACATGATAAATAATAATCAGCTTGAAGCTCGCATCCCAATATCAGCTTTTAGCGGAAAAACCGGAATGTGGTCAAAAGTAACAGTTCGTTATCAAGGAAATGAAAAAGAAGTATTAGTTGATGGAATCAGTGTACCAGGCGCTTCTGTCAATTATAATCCGCACGGCGTATTATTAAACAATTATATAAGACGTACAAGTTATATCGCTATTCTGATTAGTCCTTCAAGTCCTTCGTTGTCACTTCTTCCTGCGGGTAATACAAAAATCCTGATAGATGAAATAATTCTTGAAGATGCGTTAATGGTTTACAGATTTAATACAGGAGCCGCCGCAGAGTATAAAAGAGCCGGTATATTATTATCAGCCGGCAGTATTCCTGTGTTAGCTGATTTTACTGTGTCGTCTGTTTTTGAATCCGAAGCTCACGCTCAAAGCGGCGATGATTCTGAACAAATTTACGGCAGTATAGTCAGCCGGACAGGAATGGGTTTTTCATTATTTGATGCAATCGTTACAGGTAATTTTTCTTTTACAGCAGCTCAAAATTCATTTATTTGGAGTGCTGATCATTCTATTTCAAGAAGATTTGGTTCATTTTCTGTAAGGGAAACATTTTTTGCCTCTCCGTATGTATATACAGCACGTCATGGATTTAATATGTCATATTCATCTGATTTTTCTGCAAGTTTTGACGCTGACGCTTTATATGATTTATCCAGATTAAGGCAAAGATGGAATTTAAATACTGGTTTAAGAACTCAAAATAGTTATATACCGTCTTTTAATTTTAATACCGAAGCTGTGTGGACAAAGCAGGAAAAAATTGAAGAAAATGAAAGCTACGGAGGATTATGGCTTAGATCATGGGAGCCTTTAATTCCAGATAGCGGTTTTGGAACAGATACAAGGAGAATGCAGACAAGACTTGTTATAACACAAAGAACAACGCCTGTGGGAGCAATTTTAACTCTTTTTGGCAGTACAAATTTTACTGGTGCAAATAATACAACAAATTCGGAAACTTCGGCAGCGCTTAACATACCTGTATCATTGGATGGTTTAAATTTAAATTTCCGTCTTGGACGAGGGCATAAAAGACATCTTTATTATTCGGGTAATGATGTTTTTGATGATACTAATAAATTTTTCGAAAGTATAAGTGATTTTTCTTCTCTTTGGACAACTCTTCCGCTGTATTCATTTTTCTCTCCAGGGTTAAATGAAAAAATGGATAGTTTGCAAAATAATTCATCGGCATATTATTCATCATTTAACGATCAATTCAACGCTATTATTATATTACCTGCCGTTTATGATTTATCGGCTTTTTATATTCCATCAAGAATCAATTTCGGCATTGAAAGAGTATTGGAACAAAAAATGGATACAAAAACTGATACATTAAATTTAACAGGTGCTCTTGGTTTTTCTGCGATCAATATGTTTGGCGCTATGGGTCATTCACCTGTGTTTAATTTTTATCAAAGCGATGAATTTTCGCATGTATTGGAAACATCTTTTAGTATTCCAAAAGGAGAAGATGTTAAATGGAGATTTCAATCTACTTTTAACGCAGGTTTCCGTGGATTTTCCGGTGGAACTTTGAATTTATTAAACACGCTTACAATTCGTTCAAATGGATACTGGACAGAAAGTTTATTAATAAGCTGGGAAGCTCCAACAAAAAGAAGTATGACAAGTGCTTTGTATGATTGGGCAGTTCCATTTGTAGATGATCGGGATTCGAGGTACGGGTTTTTATCGTTTTTAAATTCAGAATATGAACAGTTAAGAAGAGAAACCCTGGAGTTTATTATTGATAATTCAAATGAGTATCTGCGATGGACAGCAGCTTTAGGTCATGAAGAAATAGTCAGGATACTGGGAAGACTTAATTTTACAACTTTTATAAAATTAAGGTTAAATAAAGATTTTCAAACAGATATTTTTTCTTTTGATACCCAATTAGGCACAACATTAAGAATTATTTTCTGATTCAATCGCCCGGCGCATATTGGAAATAATTGCGCGAATACTATTTGTATTTGCTGTATTAAGTCTTCTTATATTCAATAATTCTTCGACTGCGCTTATATCGTTAAAACCATCACGAATTGCGCTTTCCAGTTCAGTAATGCCTTCATTACTGGCGCTGTCTGCGGTTAAAAGCACTCTGGCAATAGAAAACTGCACATCGCTTCTTTTTGGATCTGCCGATGCTAAAGAAGTTTCTGACAGTGTTTTACGGTATTCCTCCAGCGCCCTTGCATATAATTCATGATATTCAAGTGTTTGAGCGTATTCATAACGCACTTTTGGATCAGAATAAAGTGTCAGCCATGATGTAAAATTATTAATAGCTTCAATTTTATTTTGAGCTTTTTGACACCGTGCATGAAGAAGATGAACGTCTTTATTTTCCTGTAAAGCAAAAGGATACTTGTTAAGGACATTTTCTGCGTCAGCAAAGCGCCCCATTGCGTAAAGAACAAGAGCGTGGTTATACCCGTCATCAGCGCTTTCAGGAACAAGTATTAAAAGTCTTGAATAATGCCTTTCTGCAAGCTGGATTTCACCTGTCATAATTCTTGTATATGCGGCAGCTTTAAGAGCAAGAATATTATCAGGGTCTCTTTTTAAAATGCTTTCAAAATAATTTGCAGCTTCTTCATATCTTTTTCTTTCATACGCAAGCCTGCCAAGGTTATATGTAGAAGCTACCATTGTTCTGTTTGCCTGTCTTGCCCGATTTAACCATCTTTCAGCTTCTTCGTATCTGCCCAATTCAAAATAAGCCATACCAATGGAAAAGTATTCTTCGGCAGATGCTGCTGTACTGGTACAACTTTGAAAAACAGGAGATAAAAAGCATAGAATAATGATTGAAATTTTTAAGACAACCTTGAGCATATATGAATTATAATGGTTGTTATCAGGAAATGACTAGTAGGTTAATATTTCCATTTAATTCATGTCTATTTACTCCATTGACAAAATGTATAAAAAAGTGGATTTTAAGATAAGTATGAAATATATTTCCCGGTTATTAACAATTACTTTTTTAAGCGCCATAATCATTATTTTCGGCGCTTGCTGGAATAGAGAAGCAGGCTCGGTTGATCGTGAGGATCTTTTTTCGCTTGAAATAGGTCCTATGGAAGATCAAATCGGCTTATATAGTTTAGACGGCAACAGGGGTATAAGGCGCACCGGGTTTACAATGAGAGAAGGACTTTTTTATATATCTGACGGCAATAGCGGGAAAGTAGTCAGGTATAATTCATACGGCAATATGCTTTTCATGATTTATAATGAAGATACAAACCCGCCTCCAATTGATCTTCCGGTTATTACAGATGATGAACACGCAACAAGGTGGGCGTATTCATATCCCCTTGAAGAACCGGGCTGGATAACAGTTGATTCACGCAAACATATTTTTGTTGAAGACAGACTCCCGCAGCATGATCAGCGTTATGATTCGGAAACAAGAGCTTTGCTTGACGGAATAATTCTGCATTTTGATCAAAACGGGCGTTTTATTAATTATCTTGGAAGAGAAGGAATAGGAGGCAGTCCATTCCCCCGTATCATCGGGATGACAACTTCTGTTAATGATGAACTTGCAATAATTTGCCGTATTCCAGATGGCTGGAATATTTATTGGTTTAATTCTTCCGGTGCTCTTTTATATGTTGTTAAGATTTATTCAAATGTTATTCCGGTTCTTGCCGACTGGCCGGAAGCGCTTTCAATAATAGACAGTATTACAGCAAGTCCTGACTCGCGGCGTTTATATATTAAAGTTGATTATACTCGCGATACATTTGATCAGTCTACAAATACACGGACAGGCAGCGAGCCTATTAGCTCTGTTATCTGGACATTTAATATAGAAAACGGCTCATATATTTCTTCAGTAGAAGTTCCTTTATATGAAATTACCGATAATGGAAGATCATCTGATATAAGAGTTTTTTATTCGATGCTTGGCGCTACACGTAATGGCAAATTACTTCTTTATTTCCCTGTCGAAACCGGGTATACATTGCTTTATGTTGATACGCATTCAAGAGAGCAGCAGCGAGGGTTTATTCAATTTTCCTATGAAGAACTTCATTATAATGATTTTTATCTTTCTTCAGAAGGTATTTTATGTGCTATGCTGGCTGATAATTTTAACGTAAAACTGGTCTGGTGGCGCACAGATCGTTTTATGGGAGAAACTCAATAATTCTGGGAGAATCAAGGATTTAAAATGGAAAATGATGAGCTGCCTTGCGGGAATAGACCAAACAGTAAATATAAACTAAGTAAAACAAATAACGATTTGTCTGCAGAGACAGAAAACTTAAATTTTCATTATAATCGTGAACGCAGGCTTGCAAACGCTCCGCAAAGTGTAAAAGATTTATATAACGAGCAAAAGCAAAGCCGTTTTGGTGTGTTCAAAGCGCTGGTTGCCGATAAACCAAGAAGAACACTTTTTATAATTATTATTTTTATGTGTGTAGGGATATTGATGTTATCCAGATTTGGCTTTTTTGATAAGACATATATACTTGATGGAAATAAAATTGATATTAAAGGCACTTTTTTTGAAGAAACAACTTTAATCACTTTAAGAAAAACCGCTCAAAATGAAAATGCATATACAGGTCATGTTGATATAGCGGTTTCCCAGGCGATTGACCAAACTGCCGGCGAACCTGCGGACATGACTTCAAATATTTTTTATCATCGTATTTATTTTAGCTTTGAAAAAGAAGAAGAGTACCGTTTTATTACTCCTTATTACGGACCTGTGTTATTAATGGTGCTTCAAAATGAAAAAAACAACCTTCAAATTAAATTTTCGCCTGAATAATTAATACTTTTCCATATCATCAGTTGACTTTTCCCCTTTTTTCTGTTATTAATTAAATATGGAACAATTGTATTTTTTGTCCATCTTATGTAATTTTCTCACCGGGTATATCTTGTTTTGCGGTGATGACAGCAGATTTGAAAATACACTGGTCCCGGTTAATAACCCCACTTTCATTCTTGTATTGGGCATTTTAAGCATTGTTACAGGTATTCTTAAACTTTTGGCTCCTATGAAGGAATTCGTAATTATAGGTGATTTTATACCTGCATCAAGCGGGGTTATCGCCGGTATAATATTGATTTTTGGAATGTACCGTCAGAATACATCTTCCAAAACCGGAGAGCTGGATCGTTTTGGGGTCAGCCTCCTTGCGTTTAGAAAACCGATAGGACTTGCTTTATTTGCCGTTGCCATTATTCATTTTCTGTTTCCGCATGCGCTGTTTTTATAAAAAAAATCCAATTATATTAATTTTTTAAATTTTGCCAGATTTTAATTCCGGCAAGAAAGCGTATATCAAAAAATGATAAACTAGCTCCCGCATTGCCGATTTTTGAGAAGTATCCTGTATTATTATTGTCAAGATATGAAGTACCTCTGGTTTTTCCAATATAACGATACGCGCCGATTAAAGAAAAATCAAATCTACCCGCTGAAAAGGAAATAGCTGCGCTTGGTTCAAGAAAAAGCCCCAAACTTGTATAGTCTTTAAAAATCTTATGGTTTGTATTTGAAAACGGAGGCGGAAGTATAACAGGCAGATGATCGTCTCTTGCAGCGCAGTATGTAAAAGGAGATATTTGAAAAGTTAAATCAACCGAAAAAGATGATAAAATTTTTGTGCCTGCTGAAAATCCAATGGCTAGTATAAACCAATCCTGCTGATAACGGATAACCTCCTGACCGCTATATGAAACATCCGGAGGAGTAAACCATGTATAATTTCCATAACCGTCTGTTCCCGAGAAAGAAAAACGCATCCATGAACCGCTGATAAACGGTTTTAAATAAAAATTTCCTGCAGGTATTGATATGCCAAAAACCGCATCAAGCCAAAAAAACTGTTTTGTATTATTTGTATGGCTTGAAAAATGAGTTAAGTTATTATTATGCAGGTTCATCCAGTCACGGTTTTCATGAATACCTGAAACACCGGGTATCCCCATCTTGAATGAAATTGATGAGAAAAAACCGGTTGCGCTCATTATATCATTGCGTTTTATGTCAATTTGAATACCCAAATAATAGACAGGTTTCATTTCCCAGGTTAATTCGCTTAATAAATCAATATGAGGTCTTGACTGGTCAGGGTAGACAAGTTCAAGAGCTTTACCGGATATAAAACCAAACTGGGGAGCAAGTGAAAATCCATAATCAGTATCTGTTTGTTCCCGGGAAAATACCGGGTTAACTGAAAAAAATAAAAATATAATGATGACTAAAACTGGAAAAGAATATATATTTTTCATTATAATGAGAATAACAATGAAACACGTAAATAGTCAATTGTCATATTTTACTTTAATTCTGCTCTTTGTTTTTTCTTTGATTACATTTAACTCCTGCCTCGCAGGCAGGGACGACAACCCTGTTATTCCGCCTGTTACTTCCCCCCTTTCAAGAGATTATATTGGTTATGGGGTTATAACAGCGTCATTTACGCATATATTGGTTGATCCTTTGGAAAATAGTGAATCTTTAGGTTACCTTCGCCGCGGCTCTGTTGTAAAGGTTATAAGGCGTCAACTGCAAAGAACCTCTGACGGTTTTATTTCATGGGTATTTATTGAATCGGAACAGCAAGGCTGGCTTAAGGAAGATGTAATGGAAATATACAGAAATGAAAGCCAGGCACAAACCGCTTCAGAATCCATGT
Source organism: Treponema sp. (assembly GCA_009781475.1). Classification (GTDB taxonomy): domain Bacteria; phylum Spirochaetota; class Spirochaetia; order Treponematales; family Breznakiellaceae; genus WQXQ01. Next base: position 61,963 of record WQYB01000005.1, on the reverse strand, counting down.
AAAAGTGAGCTTCCAAGCTGTCCGCATGCTCCCATTACAGATCTGCCCTTATGTAAACGTTTTGTAACTTTTAACTTTTGATTTTCCAGCATTTTGATAAAATCCTGTATTTCATTTTTATCAGGTTCATATAAAGGTTTTCCTTCAAATTCAAGATTTGTTACAGGATTCCAGGGGATAATATTTACAACAGTATCTAACCCTTTTGAAAATTCAAAAATGGAAACGGCATCTTTGTTACGTGTATTAATACCACCCAATAAAGGAACTTCCAATGTGATACGGCTGGAGCTTTTTTTCTGAAAACGAATTAAAGCATCTTTTACATTTTTAAGCGGATTTGTTTTTGTTATCGGCATAAGTTTTTGTCTTAATGTTTCGTCAGCCGTTACAAGTGAAAGAGCAAGACGGATAAAAGGACCATTTTCTGCCAAATCAAAAAGACCGGCATAAATACCGCAGGTAGAAACTGTTATTCTTCGTTTTGAAAAGTTCATACCATGCGGATCTGTAAAAATTGAAATAGCTTTACGCAAATTATCAAGATTTAAAAGCGGCTCTCCCATGCCCATGATCACGATATTATCTATCGTATGTTTCGTCTCTTCGTCTCTGCGAGAGATCTTCTCTAATAAATTCTTCAAATGGAAAAATTGTTCAACTATTTCGGTATTGTCAAGGTTACGTTTAAATCCAAGGCTGCCTGTTTTACAGAAGACACAACCTGCAGGGCATCCAACCTGTGTTGAAAGACAAACAGTAAAACGGTCTTTATCATCATTTAATAAAACTGACTCTACACATGAGCCGTCCTTTAAAGTAACAGCTGTTTTTTGTGTGTTAACATCATTATGAATACTTGAAATTTCACTTGATAATATTTTAAAATCTTTTTTTAGTTCTGTCTGCATAGAATTCGGAATATCTGTCATTTGTTCAAAGCTGCTGATCCCTTTAATAATCCATTTATAAATTTGCTTAACGCGGTAACGCGGATGAGAAGGAAATATTTGTTCAAGTTCTGTAAGGGATAAGCCGCAAAGATTTTTCATACTTTTACTATTATTTAACTTAAAGATTCAAGCATTTCAGAAATTTTGTCATTTTTAATTCCAAACTTTTGAAAATTTTCCAAAGTTTCCAGCGCTGCTTTTTTATTGCCGGTTTGTAATAAACAGCCGGCAAGTTCAATGTATAAGCGGTAATTTTTATTATCCTGCTGGATTAAACGTTTTAACGAAGCTATTGCTTCGTCGTATCTTCCCTGTACTTTTGAAAGAATAGCAAGACCCAAAACAGCATAAGTATCAAACTCAATGTTTAATGCTTTTTCGTAATATATTTTAGCGTTTTCAAAATCACTTAAATTGCGGTAAGCATCACCTGTGCGCGTTAAAATCATTTTATTTCTTGGGTCTTGTATAAGAATGCGATTCCAGTAAATAAGGGATTTTTCAAATTGATTTAATCCCCTGTAACAATCAGCAAGACCAAAAAGAGCATAAAAATTATGTACTTCTTTTTGAAGAGCAGATTCAAAATAGGGAATGCCTTTGTCAAATGTTTTTAATTTACGATGACAATTGCCGATTGATGTAAGAACGCGGATATCTATTTCATCTTTTTTAAACTCAATCATTTGCTCCCAGTAAAAAAGAGCTTTTTCGTAATCCTTAAAATCATAATGTAAATGTCCCAAACCGATAATGGCATAGGGGTTTGTCTTTTCCATATTTATTACATGAAGATAAGTATTTTTTGAATTTTCAAAATCTTTAACTTTTCTGTAAGCATCAGCAATTCTGGTTAAAACCGTAATATTTTTATCATCATGTAATAAATACTGCTCCCAAATATCAATTGCTTTTTGATATTGATTTAAAGCCTTATAACAATCTGCAAGGCCAAAAAGAGCATAATTATTGCCCGGGTGATGATTTAAGCATCTTTGATAGTATTTAACAGCATCACTGACAGAACCGGATTTTCTGGTTGCATCTCCCATTCCTACAAGAGCGTAATTATTATTTTCATCAATTAGAAGGATTCTTGTAAAACAATCGATAGCATCGCTTACTCTGTTTTCTTTTAACATTTGATAACCGGCTTTTGAGATATCTGCTATTTTTTGAGTATCAGATTCATTCATTTTCTGATTCCTGTTCACATATCATACTTTGTAAAACGATAGCAAGTTTATCTATTAATGGCTGTGATTTTTTCCGATCCGGCGCTGTCCAGTACATACGCAATGCTTCGATTAGCCTGTTGTTTTCTTTATAATAATCTCCGACTCTTGAAAGTCCGTCAGAATAACCGGTTGTCATGAAAATTCTTCTAGCCCCTTCAATATTCCCGTCATTAAACATTTGGTTGCCTTTACGGTTTAATGCCGCTTTTTGAGAGCCTTCGACAGTTGCCGGTGCTGTTACTTTTATGAATGCGTTTTTGTCATCAAATTTTTCAAATATTTTTTTATTATCCATGCTTTTTCTTATAGATTAATAATAAACCTTTTTTAATAAAAACACAAGAAAAAATCGACTACCGATCTTCCGTATTCCCGTGAATCAAATCTTTTAAGATTTGAAATTTCCTCCTTTAAATATTCAGGACGAGGGCGGTGAATCAGTATTTTTGTACCATCTGCCGCCAGTTTTGATAGTGTAATATCTTTTACTAATTGCCACTTAAATTGGTACGGAAACGGAGGATCGAGAAAAATAATATCAAAAGATTTTTTTGCTCGTTTTACAAAAAGTTCGGCAGGCATGAAACGGCAGTTAATACGGCTTGGCGAAATTGAAACATTTTCAAGTAGAATTTTGGTTTTTAATTTATCCTGTTCAATCGCTTCGATATATGAAGCTCCGCGGGAAGCCGCTTCTATGGCGATAATACCAGAACCTGTAAAAATATCAAGGAATGATAAACCGTTTATATCACCTAGACAAGCGAAAACAGATTCCCGCATCCTGTCCATACTCGGTCTTATTTCACCCGGCGGAACTGAAATCTTCCTGCCTTTTAAACAACCGCCGGTTATTCTCATTTTTCAGGATTTAAGCGCTGCCTAAAAGTCCATTTAATTCAGCATGGCTTACAACAGGCTCTTGTTTGGAATTTTCCGCCGGAGTATATGATTCTTCTATTTGATTTTTTCGTCTGATACTGTCTTTTCTCAGTCTATTTATAATGACGGGTATTTCCTGAAAAATAACCGGAGTAAAAATGCTTGAATTATTGGAAATTTCATTTAAAAGCTGTCCGTACTGCCATTCTGCATCAAGAATATTATCCGCTTCAACTTCCCGATCAAGGAATTTCATATTTTCTAAAAATTTTTCTGATAGCATATTTAAAACAGAGTTAATAAATTCAAGATCACTTATTGTTTGATCATAAAAAAGACTAGCATCTATATCAAGACGCATAAGGTCACGAATCATTCTGATTCTGACATTTAAGATAAAAATTGTATCTTCAAAATTTATACGTTTATTCATGGCATTATTACATTATATCGGCAGAAAAACTGCCTTTATATAGTAAATATAACAAAATCTGCGGCTTATTTCAACAATCAAGGCTAGTTGACATCATGCCGATATAATTCCTATACTGTAATTTATTGAGTGAGAGGGGGAGATGGCTGCACCGCTGCAACTAGCATTTATAAATTTTTCTGCTGGCTCTTATATAATAGTCGAAGGTAAGAGAAATGCAGACAAATTTTTTATTATCCGCTCCGGAAAGGTAAGACTTTCAAAAGAAGTCCAAATTGTCGCTGAGGAACAGGGAGATACCCTTGGACCTGGTGATTTTTTCGGCGTTGTTTCTACTATGGCAGGTCACAGTCATATTGAGACGGCTAAAGCTCTTACCGATGTTACTCTTATTTCAGTTCAAAAAGAACAATTCAGCCAACTTATTCAAAATAACGCTCCTGTTGCTATGAAGATTATATTACAGTTCTCCAAACGAATGCGCTACCTTGACGAAGCGCTGACACGTCTTACTTTAAAAAATAATGCCGCCGAAGATCCAAGTCATATCTTTGATGTTGCTGAATATTACGCAAGGCATAATCAATTTAATCAGGCTTTTTACTCTTATCAAAAATATGTCAAATGCTGTCCAAAAGGTTTTAATGTTCCAAGCGCTATTGAGCGGTTAAAAAAGATTGCTCCTTATGTAAAGGATGTACAGCAGCCCTTTAAACCCGGCGAAAATATTCGTTCTTTAAAGAAAGACCAAATTGTTTTTTGCGAAGGTGAACCTGGTGACGAACTTTTTATTATACAAAAGGGAGCGGTTAAAATAGTAAAAATCATCGATAATAACGAGATTTTGCTTGCTGTATTAAAAACCGGAGATATTTTCGGCGAAATGGCGCTTTTGGAGTCCAAACCAAGAGCGGCAGGAGCAGTCGCCTACGAAGATTGTCAGCTTATGGCAGTAAACCGTGAAAACTTCCAGCAAATGATTAAAACGCAGCCGCAGCTTATAGCACGACTTACCACATTATTATCCGAAAGGATTTGGCTGATTTATAAACAGCTTGCCAATACTCAGATTAGTGAACCGCTCGGGCGTATGTATGATATGCTCCAAATCCAAATTGACAAGAAAAAAATTAATATTGGCTCCACTACCAATTATTCATTTGATTTTGGTTTAAAAGAGCTTATTAACATGGTTGGACTTTCACAGGGAGATGGCAGAATATACGGCAGTAAATTGATGGCAAACCGTGCATTCCAGATAATTAATGAAAAGTTGGTAGTCAAAGACGCAAGCGAGATCGTAAAACAGAATGCATATTACCGTAAAATGCAGCAATTGGAAAAAACCCGCCTTGGTAACAAACCACTGGCTTAAACTAGAAAATTTAAAATTTTAACCACAGAGGTACTTGCAGCGAAGCTTCCAGCACACGGAGTTTCACGGAGTTTTTAGTACGAAAGCTCATTCTTCCTCCGTGTTTCTCCGTGTACTCCGTGGTTTTTCTTCTTTAATTTTCATAAATTCTCCGATAATATATATAACTATGAGTAATAGATTTTTTATTGTAATTTTAGTTTTCTTTCTTGTTTTGCCTTTTGTCTGGGCGCAGGATTTAAGTGAAAATGATGATGAAAGCGGACTGCCTCGTCAGTTCCGTCAATTGTATCTTGGTATGAATCTTGATGATTTAAAAACCGGTCTTTTAAGAGATGATCTCTTTCTTTTCAGGGGTGACAGGGATGTTTCATTTCTTCCTGCAAGAGAGCAAAGTCTTGTGGAAACCACAGGATCATCTTTTATAAAGCGGGCATTTTTTCAATTGAGAGACGGTGAAGTCTTTATAATGTCTTTTTCTCTTAACACGGAAATAATCGATCATTATTCAGTTTTTACTCAATTTGTTGATAAGTACGGGCAGCCTTCGTATCTTGATCCCAGGATGGCAGTATGGGAAACAGAAGAAACCAGAATTGCGATTGAAAGACCGCTTACTGTAAAATATATCGACAGGGTTGTGTTTAACGATATTATTAATGAATCCGGGCTTATTGAATCCGGTCATGTCCGCCTCCGCCAGGATTTTTTAAATGAATTCTAACAAATTAATTTCAAAATTAATCACACGGAGACACGGAGACACGGAGAGCTATGCGTTATTTAATATTAAACCAAAACCCTCTGTGTCCTCCGTGCTCTCTGTGCCTCTGTGTGAAATATTATTAATATTAATCTTATTTATTGCGTGTAATTCGCAGAAGTTAGCCGTTCAGGAACTTTCGATAGAAAGAGACGGAAAGGTAATAACAACAATAAAAGCAGAAATTGCAACTACCAGTGAAGAACAGATGAAAGGTCTTATGCACAGGCAGAATCTTCCTGACGGCGAGGGAATGCTTTTTGTATATGAAAGAGATCAGGTATTATCTTTCTGGATGAAAAATACTTATATCCCGCTAACAATCGCTTTTATCGCTTCTGACGGCAGAATAATCGAAATGAAAGATATGTACCCGCATGATACAAATAATATTGTGTCTAGCCGTTCAGTACGTTATGCACTGGAAGTACCGCAGGGCTGGTTTTCAAGAGCCGGGGTACTGGAAGGCGATATAGTTATTATTGAAAAATAATAAAAGTAACTTATAATTAATTATAGAGGTGTATTCTTGTTTAAAGGACTTACAAATCGTGTACAGCGGCTTCTTTCCATAAATGCTCAGGAAGAGGCAAAGCGTTTTAATTCGGATCAATTATTACCTGAGCATATCATTATCGCCATGCTCAAAGACGGCGGCGGAACTGCCTGTAAAGCGCTTATGTTCCTTCGAATCGATATTTCAGAATTTAAACATATTCTTGAAAGTTCTATCCCAAGAATTCCGGGTCTTATAATAAGAGGCGAAGTTCCGCCTTCAAGACGTACAAAAAATATGCTTGATATTGCTACAGAAGAAGCAAGAGCGATGGGCAGCGATTATCTTGGAACTGAACATTTACTTTTTGCAGCCATGCGCGAGCAGGATTCAAGCGTCAATGTGTACCTTAATCAACGTGCTGTTGATACAGATATGATGAGGGTGATAATTCAAACTACATTTAATCAGCCTTCCACAAGAAATGATGATTATATGCCGGCGGAAAAATATCAGCCGTTTTATGTTCACAGGGAAAGAGTGCATCAAAAAACCGCTGTCGAAACAGAAAGGCAGCCAAGAATTAAACCTGCTGCATACCCTGTTCTTACGCCTACATTAGATACATTTTCACGAGATCTTACTTTAATGGCAAAAGCCGGAAAAATTGATCCTGTTGTAGGCAGGAAAGCGGAAATAAACCGCGCTGTCCGTATATTATCAAGAAGAACAAAAAATAATCCTATTTTGGTAGGAGAGCCGGGTGTAGGCAAAACAGCGATTGTAGAAGGGCTTGCGTTATTACTGGTAAGTGAAGCAGTTCCTGATGTTTTATCGGGCAAACGGATTTTATGCCTTGATATGGGGCTTGTTGTTGCGGGAACTAAATACCGCGGCGAATTTGAAGAACGAATTAAAAAAATACTGCGGGAAGTAAGTCAAGCAGCTAACATCATTTTATTTATTGACGAAATACATTCGATTATCGGAGCAGGCGGAGCGGAAGGAACTTTAGATGCTTCCAACATGTTAAAACCGGGTCTTTCCCGCGGAGAGATTCGCTGTATTGGAGCTACGACGTTAGCTGAATACCGCAAACATTTTGAAAAAGACGCTGCATTGGAACGGCGTTTTCAGGCGATAATTGTAGAGGAACCATCATTTGATGAAACACTGGAAATTTTAAACGGTATAAAGAAAAAATATGAAGATCATCATCAGGTAAAATATACACAAAGTTCAATTAATTTGGCTGCAAAACTTGCGCAGCGTTATATAATTGGCAGGTTTATGCCGGATAAAGCAATAGATATTCTAGACGAAGCCGGCGCTTTAAGAAAACTGGAAAACCGGCAGCAGCCGCCTGAGATAACGGATATTGAAACGGAAATTGCGCAGTTATGCGAAGAAAAAAATACTTATGTAAGTACTCAGGATTATGAGCGTGCTGCTGAAGTTCGTGACAAGGTTCGTTTATTAAAAAACCGTCTTGAAGAAGCCAGGGTGGCTTGGGAATATATGTCAAGAAATGAACGTCCTGTAGTCAGCGATGACGATATTCGATGTATAGTAACAGAAGCTACAGGAATACCTGTTATGCATCTTGAAGAACAGGAATCAAAACGTTTATTACTAATCGAAGATGAGCTTAATAAAAACGTTATAGGACAGGATGATGCGATTAAACGGATTGCATCTGCAATAAGAAGGTCTAGAGCAGGAGTTTCATCTTTGCGCCGTCCTATGGGTTCTTTTATATTTTTAGGTCCAACAGGAGTCGGAAAAACGCTTCTTGCCAGAAAACTTGCTCAATATTTATTTGCCAACGAAGATGCGCTTGTCCGTATTGACATGTCCGACTATATGGAAAAACATAACGCTTCCCGTCTTGTTGGAGCGCCGCCCGGATATATCGGTTACGAAGAAGGCGGAATGTTAACAGAAAAAATCAGACGCAATCCCTACCGTGTAATATTATTTGACGAAATTGAAAAAGCTCATCATGATATTTTTAATTTACTTTTGCAAGTGATGGAAGAAGGAGAGCTTCGCGACAATCTGGGTCATACTGTTAATTTCCGAAACACTGTAATTATTATGACAAGTAACGCTGGTGTAAGAGAGATTACAAAAGACTCCCGTTTGGGTTTTGCATCCGGTTCAGGACTTATGAATACGGGAGAAATTGAATCTGCTGCAATGTCAGAATTACGCAGGATTTTTAACCCTGAATTTATTAACAGAGTTGATGAAATTGTTGTATTTAACACATTGGAACAAAAACAAATAGAAGCTATCTTTGATATTGAACTCGCACAGCTTTCAAACAGGCTTTCGGAACAAAATTACAGCTTAAAAGTTACTTCGGCTGCGAGACGTATTCTTTTGGAAAAAGGCTGGGATCCAAAATACGGAGGAAGACCTTTACGGCGCACTATTCAAAAAGAGCTTGAATGTCCGCTTGCTGAAATGATTCTTAACGGCTGCTGGAAAGACGGCGCAACCTTTACCGCTGATGCAAAAAACGGCATGATAAAACTTCGCGCCAAAAAAACCGTAGAAGTATTTGAACCAGAACTTATAACAAGTTATTAATTTAACTTTTGGTATTCATGTAAAAAACGAAGGGCGTATTGCTGGATGCCGTCAAAATATTTATCGATAAATGCCGCAACTTCTTTTCCAACATAACGGTAATGCCAGCTTTCATAGCTGTAACCTGTAACATTTTCGTAGCCGTCAGGGTAGGAAAGTGACCAGCCGAAACGTGATGCGTTAGCTGCAATCCAGCGTCCTTCGCGCGTTTGGGCAAAAGCGTTTGTAATTGAGCCAAAATCTACAACAAGTCCAAGCTGATGCTGACTGTGCCCGGCACGCGCAGAAACTCTGTCTGCAGCCTGTCTTCCCATTTGGTTTACATTACGTGTATATATTTGCTCCTGGCTTGTAAAAGACCTGTAAGCAGAAGATACAAGTATTGTTAAACCTTCTGTCATTGCTGCTATAGACATTTCTTCAAGGCTTGTTGCGGCAATTCTTCTTAAAAAAAGATCGTTTCGGTTCACTCTAAAAGATGAGTTTTCCAGTTGAACAAGATCAGACGGCGTATAATCGCGGCTTAAGGCATTTTCTTTATCAACTAAAATCCAAAAATTGCGGTCAACATTTTGAATAATAAAATTAAGTTCGTTATTAAATGCAGGATTAGAAACATTATTAAGAATTCGGGAAGATATACCTGAAGGTATTTGAGCATTATCTAATGTTAAAGAAATTCTTGCGATATTATTAAAATCCGCCCCTGAACGGTTATCACTTGATATTAATTGGTAAAATTCTGAATCATCAAAATAAACAGTATTACATGTCAGAAAAAGTAAAAATACAAAACTTAATGCAGCAAAACGAATCAATTAAATAACTGTTCCCGGATATAGTATTGTATTTTTTGGAATTACAATAATTCCGTCTACAATCCAGTAATGACCGTAATTACCGTCAACACGTTTAATGTCATCAACACCGATGCGGCAGCCTTCGCCGACACAGACGTTTTTGTCGATAATTGCGCCTTTAATAATTGCGCCTCGTCCAATTCCTACATTTGGAACTCTGGCTTCGGCATTTTGCAATTTTTGGACTTCTGTTTCGTAAAAGTCTGCACCCATACATACAACACCATTAAGACTGGAACCGGTTTCTATTATTGTACGAATACCAACGATAGAGTTTGTTATATTAGCGTTTGTTATAATACAACCTTCTGCAGCAATTGACTGGTTCATGTTAGAAAAGTTCATTTTTGACGGAGGCAGGTTTCGCATGTGGGTATATATTGGTTTTTGCTCGTCATAAAAATCAAAGTGAGGTTTTAATGAAGTTAACTCAAGATTTGTATCATAAAAGTTTTTAATTGTTCCAATGTCTTCCCAATAACCGTCAAAAAGATAGGCGTTAACCTTAAGTTTACTGATAGCGGCAGGGATTATTTCTTTTCCAAAATCGGTAAGTTCGTTAGCAAGGCATTCTTCCATCGTTTTTGCATTAAAAATGTAAATACCCATAGATGCCAGGTAGCAATCATCCTTATTTTTTTCGGTTTGCAGCTCGGCAGGAGCTTTGTAATCAGAAATATCCTTGGTTGGACCGGGTTTTTCCATGAATTCCGTAATTTGGTTCTTTTTATCGACTTTTAGTATACCAAGACCGCTTGCATTTTCCCTTGTTACACCTGTACAGGCAATTGTTATGGCGGCTCCGGAATCAATATGTCTTTTCAGAAAATCCTCTAAATCCATTCTGTAAAGCTGGTCACCGGATAGAATCATGTAATATGACGGGTTTTGCGACCTAAAATGCAGTAAATTCTTGCGAACAGCGTCTGCAGTGCCTTCATACCAGCCTGTATGTTCAGGGGTTTGTTCGGCGGCAAGAATTTCAACAAAACCATTGGAAAATGAGTCAAAAACGTAAGTTCTGCCTATATGCATATGTAAAGAAGCCGAATTAAACTGTGTAACAACGTAAACTTGTCTTAAATTAGCATTAATACAGTTGGAAATGGGAATATCAACAAGACGGTACTTGCCGCCGAAGGGGACTGCCGGTTTTGATCGGAACTGGGTTAGCGGAAATAAACGAGTTCCTTTGCCTCCACCCAATATGATGGATAAAACTTCAGACATATTTATGCCCTCCTTAAAAATCTAGTTTATTATAGAATAAATTATACTTTGTGTCGATAGGTTATGCTAATAATGAAAACACATATTCCATAAATAATGTTAATATTCGCAGATTTGGCAAAATAAGGTAAAATATTGGAAATAAATGCACGAAAAAATCTGAATAAGTTCCCTAAAAATTCGTAAAAATGGAGATTTCCGTACCTCCGTGGGTAAATAATAGAACGCTACAGCGGTTTTCTGCGAAGAAACCCTTGCCGCCATTATTGAAAACAAGGACGGAAAATGGAAATACGGCTGTGTGATGTAGTCCCCTTGACACTTTTGCCGGTTTATGCCATTATTTTGGTCAAACGGAGATAAATATGGCATTAGACAAAGAAAATGCGCTTAAAATTGTAACAAAATTTGGGAAAAATGAAAAAGACACAGGCGCTACGGAAGTTCAGATTGCACTGCTTACTGAACGAATCAACCAGCTTACAGAACATTGCAAGCAGTTTAAAAAAGACAAATCAGGTCAAAGAGGGCTTTTGATATTGGTCGGAAAACGCCGCAGAATGTTAAAGTATATTCAGCGTACCAATCTGGAAGGTTATCGTAAACTAATTAAAGAATTGGGATTACGAAAATAATGATGCAAAAAGTAACACTCAATGTTGCCGGCAAGGAACTTACTCTTGAAACCGGCAGGATAGCAAAACAGGCAAACGGCTCTGTTTTTGCTCAATATGCAGGATCGGCGGTTATTGCTACTGTCTGTTCATCATCAGTATCCGTAGAAGGTCTTGATTATGTACCTCTTACCGTTGATTATAACGAAAAATATTATGCTGCAGGAAAAATACCCGGCGGTTTTATTAAAAGAGAAAGCCGTCCAAAAGACAAAGAAATACTTGTTTCCCGTCTTATAGACAGACCTATGCGCCCTTTATTCGAAAAAAGTTTCGGGCGTGAAATACAATTAATTCCGACAACGCTTTCTACAGATCAGGTAAATCCTCCTGATATTCTTGCGATTATTGCTTCATCTGCCGCAGTTCATATTTCTGACATTCCTTTTAACGGACCTGTAGCTGGTGTAAGAGTATGTCAGGTTGATGGTCAGCTGGTTGTTAACCCAACCTATGAACAGATCGAAAAATCTACCATGGAAATTGTAGTAGCCGGTACAAAAAACGGAATTACAATGGTAGAAGGCGGCGCAAAAGAAGTAAGCGAAGATCTTATGATCGAAGCGCTCGATAAAGCTCATGCCATGATTAAAGAATTTTGCTCGTTGCAGGATAAACTGCGCGAACTTGCCGGAAAGGAAAAATTACCATTAACAACCTTATCTTATTCTCTTGAAAACGGAGAAACCATAAGGTCTGGCGCTTATCCGAAACTGGAAAAGGCATGTTTTCTTCCTGCAAAACATGAAAGACGAGAAGGAATTAAAGCTGTCAGGAAAGAATACGAAGAGCAGTATGCAACTCAGCTTGAAGATGAGAAACAAAAGAAATTATTTGACGTTTTGTTCGAAGATATGCAGTACGAAATCCTTCGCACTTCCATTTTAAATAACGGCAAACGTGTTGACGGAAGAGGTCTTGAAGATATCCGTGATATTACCTGCGAAGTTGATATTTTACAACGTACACACGGTTCTGCTTTATTTACAAGAGGCGAAACACAGGCTCTTTGCGTTACAACTTTAGGAACGGTTTTTGACGAGCAGATTTTCGATGATATTGAAGGCGATAAACGCGAAAACTTTATGCTTCATTATAATTTTCCTCCGTATTCGGTAGGCGAAGTCGGCAGAACAGGAACAGGACGGCGCGAAATAGGTCACGGGCATTTAGCTCTTCGTTCTTTAAAAGCGATGATACCGTCCAAAGAAGAATTTCCTTACACAGTTCGTGTTGTTTCAGAAATAATGGAATCCAACGGTTCATCTTCGATGGCATCTGTTTGCGGCGGCACTTTAGCAATGCTGCATGCCGGCGTTCCGATGAAGAAACCTGTTGCAGGTATTGCGATGGGTCTTATAACAGAAGGAAACGCAGGTCCTAACGACAGGTTTGCAGTGTTATCCGACATTCTCGGCGAAGAAGATCATCTTGGTGATATGGATTTTAAAGTTGCAGGAACTGCAGACGGAATTACCGGATTTCAAATGGATATAAAAATTGCAGGAGTTAGCCCTGCGATTATGCAAAAAGCACTTGATCAGGCGAAAAGGGGAAGGCTGCATATACTTTCGATTATGAATAAATGTCTTGACAAACCTGCAGACCAAATCAGCGAGTATGCTCCTAAAATTCTTTCATTGCGTATTGATATTGACAAGATCGGAGCTTTAATCGGTCCCGGCGGAAAAAATGTAAAAGCGTTATGCGAACAATATTCTGTTAAAATTAATACCGAAGACGACGGAACAGTAACAATTTTCGGTAAAAATACAAAAGACGCTGAAAATGCCAAAGTAGCTGTTTTAGGAATCGCCTCTGATCCGGAAGTAGACAGAATATATAACGGAACAGTTAAACGCATAATGGATTTCGGAGCTTTTGTAGAAATACTGCCGGGTAAAGAAGGATTGGTTCATATAAGCAAACTTTCGCGGCAGAGAATTGCTCAGGTTACTGATGTATTAAAGGAAGGTCAGCAAATACCTGTTAAACTTCTTGAGATTGACAAACAAGGCAGGCTTAACCTTTCGTACATTGACGCAATTGAAGCAAAATAAACGAGCATAAATAGGGAAGCGTGTTTAGCCCGTATATATTGTGAGGGCGTCATGAAGGTAAAAGTAAAAATTGTAAAATCTCATAATCGTGTTGAAATACCACGATATGAAAGCGAAAATGCATCCGGTATGGATTTAAAGGCTTTTCTTGATACTCCTGTTTCCATACCGCCTCTTGGCAGGGTTAAAATCCCGACCGGAATTAAAATAGAATTTCAAAAAGGTTATGAAGCGCAAATTCGTCCGCGCTCCGGTTTAGCATTAAAAACAGGATTAACGGTACTTAATTCACCGGGTACTATTGATGCAGATTACCGCGGTGATATTGAGATTATTTTAATCAACCTCGGAGATCAGGACATTACGATAAACGACGGAGATAGGATAGCCCAGCTTGTCTTTGCTCCTATTTGCCGTGCTCAGATTATAATAGCAGATAAACTATCGCAAAGTATTAGGGGAAGCGGCGGCTTTGGCTCGACCGGAATCTAAACTTACAGAGTTTTAGAATTACAAGGATGTATTGATGGAGAGCAAGCGGTTTCTTTCTTTTACAGTTTATCGTTACGTGCTTGCAGAAATGTTTTTTACTTTTTTAATATGTTTTTGTTTTTTCTTTTTTGTTTTTTTTGTGAATCAAATATTATTATTAGCAAGGGAAGTTCTGGAAAGGCATGTACCATTCGGTCAGGTAGCTTTATTAATTCTATTCTCGCTGCCTACTGTTATTGCAATGTCGGCTCCTTTCGCTTCATTAGTAGCTACATTAATGACAATTGGGAGATTAACATCAGATAATGAAATTCTTGTTATGCTGACATCAGGTTTTTCTTATAAAATTGTTTTTTTTCCCGCTCTTACAATGGGAATTATAATTTCAATTTTATCATTTTTTACGAATGATGTATTGCTTCCCGCTGGAATGATTCAATACAATAAATTATGGAGAAGGATTCTTGTTTCAGTTCCGGCTCTGGAATTACAGGCAAATTCTGTAAAAAGATTCAGAGATACATTTGTTATAACAGGCGGTGTTTCAGGTAATGTAATTAACGATCTTCTTATTTTGGATAAAACTGAAGAAGGTGAAAGACGAATGATTATGGCAAGCAGTGCAGAATTAAGAGACAGCGGTAAAGAAGGACTTAATTTGAATTTGGATAATGCATTTGTTTTGTCATCAAAAGAAATGACAAGAGAAAATTATGATTACGCAACCGCCGATCAACTGCAATACTGGGTTTCAAACGAAGATATTATGCAGATGGATTTTAACATCACTCCCAGAGAAATGAGTTCAAGAGATGTTTTATCAACAATTTCTGCCAGAAGATTAGAAATAGCTGAAAATGAAAATAATAGAAAAATAAGATTGGCTAATCAGGCATTTGCACTTGAAAATATTTTAAGAGAAGGTCCCGGCTCCCAGGACTGGAATAGAAGAGCATCTTATGCTTCAACTTTACAGCGTGAAATAAACTCTCTTATTTCAATAAGAGATGACAGAAATCTTTTAATTCATGTTGTTGAAATACACAGAAAATTTTCCGTACCGATTGGAGCGTTTTGTTTTGTTTTTCTGGCAGTTTCATTGGGGTTAATGGCAAAAGGAAATGGTCAAACCGTAGGTTTTATTTACGGCGTTATTATTGCCGTATTGTACTGGTGTTTGCTTTATATCGGGCAGTTACTGGCTTTACGTTCACAATCTCCGCCTTTAATATCTATGTGGTTTCCAAATATTATGTCATTGCTTACCGGTATGGTTTTAATGATACTCAGGGCAAAGAAATGAAAAAAATAATGATACTCGATATTTATTTATTACGCCAATTTATTCCTATATTTTTAATCGCAATTTCATTATTTTCTTTTATAATTCTGTTAATCGATCTTTTTTCCAACTTAATCCAGTTCATTAATAATGATGTGCCGATAGCATCAATTTTGTATATAAGTATTTGTTTTATTCCTAAAAGTATTTCATTTGCATTGCCTATTTCACTTCTTTTTGCTGCAGCATATGTACTTGGCGATCTTTTTGAAAAAAATGAGCTAACATGTGTTTTTTCATCAGGTATACCTTTTTGGCGGTTTTGTTTTTCACTTTTGATTGTTGGTTTTATTACATCAATATTATCTTTTTTTTATGAAGATAAATTGGTAATTCCTGCAGTTAAAGTAAAAAATGAACTTACAAGACGTGCTTTGAATCAATATGTAGCCGGAAGCGGTAATAATATTGTTATTATCACAAGAGGCGGACGTCTTATTTATTTGGTTGATTATTTTGATTACGACAAAAAAATATTAAATGACGTTATTATAGTTGAAAAAGATGTAAACGGCAGATTTTTGTCACAAATCAGAGCTCCTTCTGCTGATTGGAATGAAACGCATTGGGAGTTCAGAAACGCTGTTATTTATCAGTATGATGATGAAATATTGCGTGTTAATCCGCTTGCATTTTGTACATCATATACAGAACATCCAGATATGTTTAGAAGAAGAACAGTAGTTTTTCAGGAACTGCCGGCAAGAGAAGCGAGAGTATTTATAAATGATCTTCGTTATGTTGGTCTTCCGCATTATCAGGCTCAAGCGGATTATTTTCATCGTTATTCATTTGCTACAACTTCTTTTATTGTAATGATACTTTCAGTTTCTATGGGCGGAAGATTCAAAAAAAATATTTTATTAATGAGCCTTTTTACAAGTCTTGCAGTAGCTGTAATATTTTATATAGTCGAAATGCTCAGTATGACAATGGCAGGTCTTAACTATTTTCATCCGTTTATTGGTGCTTGGTTCCCGATAGTTTTATTTATTGTTATTGGTATACTTTTGCTTCGGAGCGCAAAAACATAATGAAATTTAATATAATTAACCGCGATGTTTCATGCAAAGCCAGAACCGGTATATTGCAGCTAACGCATGGAGAAGTAAAAACACCTGTATTTATGCCTGTAGGAACAAACGGAACAGTAAAAGCGCTAACATCTGACGATTTAAAAGAAATTGGTTTTAATCTTATTCTTTCCAATACATACCATCTTTATCTTCGCCCTGGTGAAGAAGTAATAAAAAAAGCCGGAGGGCTTCACAACTTTATTAATTGGGACAGAAATATTTTAACAGATTCGGGAGGTTTTCAGGTTTTTTCTCTTTCTGCGTTACGCAAAATTACTAACGAAGGAGCAAGTTTTCAATCTCATATAGACGGCTCCAGGCATTTTTTAACACCGGAAAAAGCTGTAGATATTCAGGTAACTTTAAACAGTGATATTCAAATGCAGCTTGATTATTGCTCAGCATGGGGATCCAGCCGCAAAGAAGCGGAAAATGCGCTTGATATTACAGAAAATTGGCTTTATAGATCTTTAGTTACTTGGAATGAAGCAGTTAATAACGGATATAAAGGAAGTCTTTTTAGCATCGTGCAGGGTAATTTTTTTCCTGATCTTAGAAAAAAAAGCGCACAGATTTGTATTGATTCTGATACACC
Organism: Treponema sp.; assembly: GCA_009781475.1. GTDB lineage: Bacteria > Spirochaetota > Spirochaetia > Treponematales > Breznakiellaceae > WQXQ01. The sequence continues at coordinate 44,899 of WQYB01000005.1, read as the reverse complement.
AGGAATTGCAATCGGCGGATTATCTGTAGGAGAGCCATCGGAGCAATTTTATGAAACGATGGCAGCGACGGCTGTTTTGCTGCCTGAAGAAAAACCAAGATATGTAATGGGGATAGGCACTCCCGATTATATTCTAAACGCAATAGAACATGGTATTGATATGTTTGACTGCGTTTCGCTTACGAGGGAAGGGCGCAACGGCAGAGTTTACACTCATAATGGACCAATATCGCTAAAAAAGACCGAAAATACATATGATTTTTCGCCGATAGATAAAGAGTGCGGTTGTAAAGTATGCGCAGGTTACTCCAGGGCTTACTTGCGTCATTTATTCAAGACAAAGGAGATTCTTTGTTCGATGTTAGCCAGTTATCATAACTTGTATTTTATTAACGATTTAATGGCTAAAGCCCGTAACGCAATAGACCAAGGAAGGTTTTTAGAGTATAAGAAAGATTTTTTATCGAGATACAGTGAGGAAAAAAATGATTAAGAAAAGAATTAATAACCACGGAGTACACGGAGAAACACGGAGGAAGAAAAAGATTTCGTACAAAGAACTCCGTGCAACTCCGTGTCCTCTGTGGTTCATATTCTTCGTTATTTCTTTTCCATTGTTTGCGCAGCAGGATGTGGAAGCGACACGGCGTGATACCATCCAGTACGGTACTGAAACAGAAATAGCATCTCTTATTCAAACACTTAGAACAGAAAACGCAGATTATCTTGATAATGAACTTATAGCTTTAATAGAAACATCAAAAAACCAGAGAATATTAACCGGCATTTTTGCTTTTTTCGGAGAACGCGAAAAAACAGGGCTTGAAAGCCGCGCGATTAGAATAATAGACGAACGTGAAGATGAAACAAACGAAACAATTTTATCCGCTGTTGAATATCTTGGCCGTATTAAATCCGCCGATGCTGTCCCTTCAATAATGGAACTTTTAGATTCAGAAGAAAGACGTTTTATGAGCGCAGGTTTTCGGGCAATCGGGAGAGCTGCTTCTTCGGACACAAAATTGGCGGATGAAACAGCAGAGTTTCTTATAGACTTTTATGAAAACAGAGAACCTGGCAGCGATAACCGAAGTATAATAATAACAGCTATCGGCGAAACAGCTTCATCTGTTGGTGTTGCGCTTTTAGTTGATATAGCTTCTAATACAGACGAGCGTATGCCGCTTCGTATCGCAGCGTTAGGCGCACTTTCCAAGATCGGCGATGAAGAAGGTCTTGATGCCATACTTGGCTGTGTTTCAACTAACGATCCGAATGTAAGGTCGGCAGCAGTTTCCGCTCTTGGTCCGTTTTCGGGTGAAGCTGTAGATAATGCAATTTTGGAAGGTTTTCGTGATTCGTATTACCGCACACGAATTGCAGCGGCACAGGCAAGCGCTCAGAGAAAACTTGCTGCGGCTGTTCCGTTTTTAAGATTCCGCGCCGAACGCGATGAAGTTCCCAATGTAAAAGATGAAGCGATAAGAGCCCTTGGAGCGATCGCCAACGAAGAAGCGATTACGGTTTTGGATGTTTTATTTTCTGAACGCAGAAATCCCGATCGTGTCCGCATACTTGCTGCGGATATGCTTATGAAAACTAAGTCTCCAGCAGTATTTACAAAACTTATTATTGAACTTGATGATGCAAGAACTAAAAACCAGACAGCTTTGTATAACGGTTTTTTAAGAGTGGCAGGTGAAGCAGTAGTTGAAGGTGAGAAAAAAGATATTGAAAATCTTGCACGGCGTTTTATGACAAGCGGCACAATTATAGAAAAATCATACGCTCTTGATATGGCATCTAACAATAATCTTTTGGAATTAAGGCTGGAAATTTTAACGCTTGTAAAAGACAGAAACGATAGTCTTGCAAGAAAAGAAAGACGTATTGCGGAATCCCTTGGAATTGAAATTCCTGACGATACCTGATAAAGATAAATAAAGTTATTAAATGAATAAAATAAAAGATATTGTTAACAAATGTCTATCACAAAATCCATGCGAAATTGATATTCGTTTTAACGAAACAATGAAAAACCATACAACTTTTAAAGTTGGAGGAGAAGCCGATTGCTGGATAAAACCATCGGGAGATGGTTTCCCTGATTTTTGCACCGGACTTTTAAATGAAACAAAAAAAGAAGGAATACCTGTTTTTGTTCTTGGAGGCGGAGCCAACATTGTTGTAAGCGACAAAGGAATTAGAGGTATCGTTCTTGATACAAAAAAATGGAACGGACAAATTGTTAATGAAAACGAGTTTGTTTTAAGAGCCGGAACAACAATGGATGAAGCGTGTCAGATAACTGCCGCAAGTGAATTAAGCGGACTTGAGTTTTTGTCAGGAATGCCCGGTACTATAGGAGGCGCTGTTTGGATGAATGCCCGCTGTTATGACAATGAAATGTCAGATGTGTTAAAACGGGTAGAAATAATAGAAAAAGATTTAATTAAAAATAACTATACAATAAAAAAAATAGAAATCGAAGAAAAACACGGATTTGGATACAAGTTAAGCCCTTTTCAAAATATGGATTGTTTAATTTTATCCACCGCATTTAATTTAAGAAAAGGTAATAAACAAGATATAATAAATAAAATAAATAAAAACAAACAAGACAGGATTGATAAGGGACACTACCTTTTCCCGAGTGCAGGTTCCGCTTTTAAAAACAACCGTGAATTTGGAAAACCTACAGGACTAATAATTGACGAACTAGGTTTAAAAGGTTTTAAAATCGGAGATGCGCAAATAGCTCCATTTCACGGCAATATAATAATCAATACAGGTAATGCAACTGCCGCAAATATCCGCGCGTTAACAGACGAAGTCGCAAACAAAGTAAAAAAAGCGACAGGTTTTGAACTTGAACCCGAGATTTTATTTGTAGGGCAGTAAAAACATGAAAAGGTTAATTTTAATAATTATATTAGTTTTTCTGGTAATTGGAAATATATTTGCTCAAGATTTAGAATTTAAATGGAATATAGGGAATGCTAAAATATATTATGATTTTATAAATAAAAATCCTGATATAAGTTTTGATATACTGCATTTTAATTGGGTAATAAAAAGTTATTTTGGCATAGGTTTTAATTTACTGGAATTAAACTTTATTAATGATAATACACAATATAATATTTTACCATTGGAGCTATCAGTTATACCTATAAATAATTATTATAATATTTATTTTTCTTTTTATGGAAGAGTTGCCTGGAGTTTAGAACATGAAATAGCTACTGATCGAATATTTAATGGTTTTTATGCATCTGTAGGAGCACAATTGTATGCTTTTCCAAAAATAATCGGTAATTATTCACTGTTCTTTTCTATATTTGCAGAATATAATAATCAAAATAAGTTTAAATTAGGCGTAGGATTAGATTTATCAGGATTAATATATTTATTTACTAGTGCTTGGTATAAAGGTAAAGAAGAAGAATATTATAACAGATATTAATGAAAAAAAGTATATTATATATAAATGAGAAATTCTTAATAATCACCTAATTTTCATCAAATGACATCATTACACTGTCAATACTGGATTTTCCGGTAAGAGCCATAATGAGCCTGTCCAATCCCATTGCAACGCCGCTGCAGCGCGGAAATTGTTTTTCAAACAATTTGTAATAATTATTGTTCACCTTGTGTTGGACAATGGCATTTTGTTTTTTCTCTTCTTGTTCATTTATAAAAAACTCTTTTACTTTTTGTGCGTTTGTTTCTTCGGAAAAACAGTTTGATAGTTCTAAACCATTGTAATACAATTCCCAGCGTTCAACTGTATGTCCGTTAGCCGCTTTTTTTGCAAGGCATGGAACAAAAGCAGGGTAGTCAATAAGAGCAACAGGTTTATCACTTTTTAGATGCGGTTCTACAGAATGAATAAAAATTAAATCGTAAAGCTGCGCTACTGTTAAACCGGGCATCGGGTCAAGACCGAGTTTTACAGCTTGTAAACACATGGCATCAGCTCCTTTAGCGGCAGTTTCAAATAAATCAAACCCTGCATATTTTTTAAAAGCCTGTGCAACCGTAATCCTCTCAAATGGTAATAAACTACTTTTACCTCTTTCTCCGTGTAACTCCGTGTTCTTCGTGGTTAAATTTCTAAACAATTCTTCTGTTAAAACAAGCGAATCCATATAATCTGCATCCATCGTATAGTATTCAAGCATTGTAAACTCGCTGTTGTGAAATCTGCCTTCCGATTCACCATTACGGAAACATTTACAAATCTGGAAAACATTTACACTATGTTTGGCAATAATCTTTTTCATCCAGATTTCCGGCGAAGGAATTAACCAAAGGGATTGTTTTTCTTTTTTACTGCCTTTTGGGAAAAGACGTTCGGTTTGAAAAACTTCTAAACAGGATTCAGGGATTAAATCCGGCGAAAGCAGGGGAGTATCCAGTTCAAGGTAGCCTTTCTGTTCAAAGAAAGAGCGTATCTGTTTAATAATTGCAGCACGTCTTTGCAGCATCTCTAAATTCATTTATAACCCCAATCTCACACGGAGGCACAGAGTCACGGAGTCGTAATTCACTATCTTTCCTTTGTGTTCTCCGTGTCCCCGTGTCTCCGTGAGAACTCTTATTGATTGTTTTTTAACCAGCATAAGTTTTAACGGCTTCTTTCCATTTGCGACCGCGGTCAAACTCGTTTAAAAACATTCCAAAGCTCGCACAACCGGGTGATAACGCTACATTATCGCCGCTTTGCGCTTTACTTAACGCAAATTGTACAGCTTTGTCCAAATCATCAAATGGTCCGTTGTACGAAATTCCTTCTTTATCTAACATCGAAGCCAATTTATCACTTCCAGTGCCTTCCAATAAAATTAATGTTTTGGCGTTTTTTGCTGTCTTAACCAAAGGAGTAAAATCAAGGTTTTTGTCAGTGCCGCCTGTAACAAGAACTAAAGGCGCATCGGCAGACAGAGCTTCGATACAAGCGGCGGCGGCTTCGGGGATTGTTGCGGCGCTGTCATTGAAAAATTTTATTCCGTTAACTGTATGAAAGTATTCAAGGCGGTGTTCAAGCCCGCGGTATTCGGCTAACGCGCCGCGGATTGTCTGCGCCTGGAAACCAAGACCGTAAGCGGCCAAAGAAGCGCTAAGCATGTTTATCTTTTGATGACTGCCCGGTGTTAAAAGGCGTTGTGGAACAAGTTCAACAGTTTCTTCACAAACATCAAAATCATAAAGACAGGCGAGACCTATACCATCCGGGGTTATCCAGCCGCCGCTTTGTCCTTTTTCAAAAGGAGAATGAAGGCTTTTTTTGTTTGACCAAATTACAGGTTTTCCTTTTGATTCAGCGTGAAAACTTTTACCCCAATCATCATCGCCTGCAATTGTTATACATGATGAATCCTGTCCCCTGTAAATATTTCTTTTATCATCGATGTATTCATCCATCGAGACATAACGGTCTAAATGATCGTGCATAATCGATGTTAAAATCGCGGCGGCTGGTTTTAATAACTTGTTTCCGTCTGCGCCGGTATGATTTTTTATATCGCCTAATTGGAAACTGGAAAGTTCAAGCACCACATCGTCATTAATTGTTAATTCATCTAAAAATGTTAAAGGAGAGACAGTAATGTTTCCGCCAAGAAAAGCCTTGCCGGATTTTCTGTCTGTTCCTAAAATCCAGTGGAGTGCGGATGCTGTTCCGCTTTTACCTTTTGTGCCTGTTATGCCGAATATTCTGGCAGGCGATTCTGATAAAAAAAGTGAAATGTCTGTTTCAATTCGTTTTGAAACTTTTAAAAATTGCGAATCCGGTCTAACACCGGGGTTTTTTATTACAATATCGGCTTTTTGAAAATCTTCGATTTCGTGTTTTCCAAGAATATAACGGACAGGTTTACATCCGAATTCAGTGCAGAATTTATCCAATTGTTCAATTGAAGGTTTTAATGTAACTTCGTCTCTTAAATCGGTAACTGTAACATCTGCTCCGCGTTTCAATAAAAAACATGCCGACTGAAGCCCGCCGCCGTGTAAGCCAAGCCCCATCACTAATGCTTTTATTCCTTTATAATCCATGTTATCTTAATAACATGATAGCCTTTTACTGTAAACAGGTACACAAATCAACAGGAATGATATATGCCTCAAAATGAAATAAATACCCCTTTATCATTACTGGACGAAAGAGGGCATCCGCAGAATTTTGGCTGGTCAAAACAATCAAATTTTTTTTATGATCCTGACATGTCTTATGCTCCAAGATATAAAATTACAGAATCAGATCGATATATTGTATTTTCTCCTACACATATGTTTATTTTTGAAATAAGGGATGACGGCTGGCTTGGTCACATGAGTATTTCCGTTATATCGTTAAGAGACAAAAAAAGATCAACACAAGTATTTAGCTCATTTATGCCGCTTGGTGGATACAATATGCCAAACAGCAGTGAATCCGGTTCAATCCGCTGGCGGAGAAAAAAAATGCATCTGGATTTTCTTTGTATGGAAGGCGGAGCAAAAATTATCAAAGTGGATATTCCGGATTTCGGCAGACATCGAAGCCTTAGGGGTGCGCTGGTTTTAACCGAGAATGAAGATTCTCAGTCGCTTATTACAAACCAACCTTGGAGGAATGAAAAAAACGCCTTTAAATATGCAAAATGTTCTCCATGGTATATTGCAGAGGGTGTAATGCAGTTTAGCAGTCTGGAAATTATTTTTAACAGGGGAAACGCCTGGGGGATACTTGACTGGACAAGATGCGCCCGCCCTAAAGCCGATACCCGCTATTGGGCAGCGGCTTGCGGTATATGTTCAGGCAAACAACTTAGTTTTTGCATAGGTTATAGCAGGGCAGATTCATCATTAGGAACAGAAAACGGCTTTTTTATTGACGGGAAATTACATAAATTGGATCAAGTTACATTTCATATTCCTTTGTCTGACTGGCTTTCTGACTGGCGTTTTACCAGTAATGATAACAGGCTGGAAATGACATTCCACCCGCATCAGGAAAGAATTGACCGCCACAGGCTTTTTTTCCATTTTTCCACCCGCCGGCAGGTTTGCGGTTTTTTTTCAGGCAAGGCACTGCTTGATGATGGTTCTATATTGGAATTCCATAATTTAACTGGTTTTGCCGAGCGAAGTAAATTGCAATTATAAAATAGAGCTTTTTGTTAAAAAATCATTCATTTTTTCCTTCCCATAGAGTGGTTTTTAATATATAATTACCTATTGGGGGCTTACACATGCTTAAGTTTATCTACAATTGGCGCTTTTATTCATTTGGAAGAGAGCAGTACCAAGAGTGTATGAGTAATATAGTTTTTAATAATAACCTTCTTGGCTTGCGCCAATTAAATATATTTGTAGCTGTTATCGCCGGTTGTTTGTCGCTTATCCCTATTTTGGCTGAAAATGGTAATTTTTTAAAAGCCGGTATTTATCTAGCCGTAGGTCTTATTGCGCTTTTAATATCATTTTACGCCAATTTTATAATGCAGCAAATAAACGTAAACAACAGAATAATATATTTTTTAACAGTATTGTATTATGCCAATATAATTATCTTTTCTACATATCTTGATATATGGTCAAACCCGGGTACTTTTGCCGTTCTTTTCCCGTGTTTTTTAATTTGCGCTCTTATAATGTTTGTAAATCCGCCGCAGCTTAACTTTTTTCTTACGTTTGGAGCAGTATTAATTTTTACAGTTTCGGCTCTTATTTTTGAAACTCCTATGAATAAAATTTTTCTTATTGCAAATACATTTGTTGCCGCGTTTCTAAGTTTATTAATTACATGGCAAATTACAAAACTGCGGTTAGGATTAGAAATAAGCGCCAACAGGCTCGAAGAAGAGCGTAATAAATATGTTGATCAAAGTATTACTGACGAACTGACACAGCTAAAAAACCGCCGTGATTTTAACCAGACTTTTCAAAGGTTTTTATCCAATTACAGAGCATCTGACGATTGGCTTTGCATCGCACTTGCCGACATCGATTTTTTCAAACTATATAATGACCATTACGGACATCCGCAAGGCGATGAATGTCTGCGCGGAATTGGCGGAGCGTTAAATTCATTAAATACATTAGGCGTATATGCAGCAAGAGTCGGCGGCGAAGAGTTCGCGCTTTTATGGTTTGAAAAAGACCCTGCCAATGTAGATAAAGTTATTAATCACTGGACAGAAACTATCAGGAATTTAAAACTGCTTCATGAAAAATCCAAGGTTTCAAAATATGTAACGATGAGCATTGGGGTATATATTATACGATGCGGTTCCCGTCAAGATACCGAAGGATTGTATGATCTTGCTGATAAAGCGCTTTATACCGCTAAAAGCTCAGGACGCAATTGTGCTGTTATTCTGGGTGATGAAATTAAACAATACAAAATAATGCCTAAAGGCGATTAATGAATCTTGAGGCTTTTGTACTTGGCTGCGGCGGGATGATGCCGCTGCCCAATAGGCATTTAACATCAGTACTTTTACGGCGGGAGGGAGAATTATTCCTTTTTGACTGCGGTGAAGGAACTCAAGTATCGCTGCGCCGCCTTAATCTTCGCTGGAAAAAAATATCTGTCATTTTTATAAGTCACACTCATGCCGATCATGTTACAGGGATACCGGGGCTTTTAATGTTATCATCTCAGGTGGACAGGGATGATCCGCTTTATATAATTGGACCTCCCCGTATCGCAGAGTATATCGAATCCAGCCGCCGGGTTTTGGACATGTATATTAATTATGAAATTATTGTGAAAGAAATAACATCACCGGGTATTGTATATAAAGGGGATGGTTATCATGTACGCTGTTTTCCCCTTTCGCACACAAAACCATGTTATGGTTATACACTGGAAGAAGATAAACGCCCGGGCGAATTTTATCCGCAAAAAGCAAAAGAGCTTAATATTCCTGTCGGTAAGTTGTGGGGAAAACTGCAAAAAGGCGAAACGGTTAAAACCGAAGACGGCAAGGTTTTCAAACCCGAGGACGTAATGGGTAATTCCCGTAATGGCAGGAAATTTTCGTTTGTTACAGATTCACTTGCATCCAGTGAAATATCAACGCATGTTATAGGTTCCGATTTATTTATCTGCGAAGGCATGTTCAGCAAGGAATTAGCGGAAGATGCCAAAGCTAAAAAACATATGACTGCACAAGAAGCAGCTAAAATCGCCGCAGCGTCTTCGGGTGTTAAAAAACTTGCTCTTATTCATTACAGTCCGCGTTATACAGAGCATGAATTAAAAAATCTATTACAGGAAGCCCAGGCTGTTTTTCCCGATACTGTTCTTACCCGTGATCGGATGGTATTCCCGATTGAATATGTTGATTAATTTATATATTATTCTACTATGAGTGCACAAATAAAAATTGAAGTAAAAAACCTGTCTAAACAATATGGAAATGTACATGCTGTTAATGATGTTTCTTTTTCTGTTGGAGACAGGGAAGTGCTTGGTTTTTTAGGTCCTAACGGAGCCGGTAAAACCACAATAATGAAAATACTCACGGGTTTTCACTTTCCATCGGGCGGAACAGCCATGATTGACGGAATTCCTGTTGATGAAAAACCGCTGGAAATTAAAAAACGAATAGGTTATCTGCCGGAAAATGTACCTCTTTACGGCGATCTTACTGTCGATGAATATTTAAATTTTACTGCCGAAGCATACGGTATTGCAAAACAAAACCGGCAAAAAGCTATTAATTCAAGTCTTGAAGCCTGCGCCTTAACATCATTTAGGACAAGAAGAATTGAAACTCTCTCCAAAGGTTACCGCCAAAGAACAGGACTTGCTCAGGCGATACTTCATGATCCGCCGATATTGATTCTGGATGAACCGACTACAGGTTTAGATCCTAACCAGATTATTGAAATACGTTCTTTAATTAAAGAACTTGGTAAAAGGAAAACTGTAATTTTATCAACTCATATATTACAGGAAGTGGAAGCAATTTGTTCGCAGGTTTTAATCATAAATGACGGAAAAATCGCAGCTCAGGGACGTCCTGAAGAAATAGCAGGATCAATTAAAGGCGGCGATACATGGGAACTGGTTTTAAAATACACAGGCGAAAATGCACAGGATATAATTAAAGAAAAATTATCTGCTCTTGGAAATCTTTCCAGCATATCTGTTAATTCTTTGGAAAATCAATTAATTAACGCAGCTTTTTTTATTCCGGCACTGGATAATAATGAAAATACCGATGAACATATTTTTGACTGGGCTGTGAATAACGGCATTAAAATCCTTGAAATGAACAGAAAAAAATTAAGTATAGAAGATATCTTTGTTAAACTTACAAAAGACGGACAGGAGCAAATATGAAAAAAATAATTCCATATCGAGCCCTTACACTTGCTAAAAAAGAATTTTTACAGTATTTAAACGCGCCTGCGTTTTACGGAGCTACAGTTTTCTTTTTAATTTTTTGTTCCGTTTGGCTGTTTTATTTTCAGCAGTTTTTTACAGCAGGTCAGGCAACATTAAGACCTTATTTTGCGATTTTTCCGGTTGTTTTTATTTTGGTTATTCCTGTAATTACAATGAAAAGCTGGGCAGAAGAAAGAAAAACAGGCACTGTAGAATTATTACTGACAATGCCGTTTACTGAATGGGATCTTGTGCTTGGAAAGTTTTTCGCTTGTCTTGGCGTATTACTCGTAATGCTTTTATTAACAGTGCCGCTTCTGCTGACACTTTTAAGTTTGGGAAGTTTCGATGCCGGCATGATATTCTGCGAATACCTTGGAGCGTTTTTACTGGGATCATGCGCCATTGCTCTTGGTTTATTAATGTCTTGTTTATCGAAAAACCAGGCAAGCGCATTTTTAGGTACTGTTGTAGTTCTTATGGTAGTAATGCTTGTAAATCAGATAACAATGCATTTTTCGCTTCCCGGCTGGCTTGCAAATTCTGTCAATTTTATTTCATTGGCGTATCATTTTGAAAGTTTTACAAAAGGTTTGGCAGATTCAAGACACCTTGCGTTTTTTATTCTGGTTACGGCATTATTTTTATTTGTCAATACAAGAGTTATCTTGTTCAGAAAGTGGAAGTAGGGAAGTACGTTATGACAAAAAAACAAACATTAATTATATCATTATTAACAGTCACTGTAATAATCCTGGCTTTGATGGTAAGCGATCGTTTTTGGCTGCGCCTGGATCTTACCAAAAATAAAGCGTATACAATATCACAAGTTTCGCGTAACCTTCACAGAGAAATACCTGAACCTGTAAATATTACATATTATGTTTCTGACAGATTAAGAAATATTACTTCACTTGTTAGTGAAATCGAAGATACACTGATCGAATATACTGCATACTCAAAAGGAAAAATTCGCCTAACGGTACGTGATCCTGTAAAAGCCGGAGTTTCCAGAATGGTCGATGAATTGGGTCTTATACCCAGGCAGATTCAAAATGTAGAGCAGGATCAAGCCAGCTTTAGTACGGTTTATTCCGGTATTGTAATTGAGTATCTTGATAGAATTGATGTTCTGCCGTGGGTTATAGCAACAGAAACCCTTGAATATGATCTTACAACAAGGATTCGTTCGCTTGTTAATAATACAGAACGTGTAGTAGGAATAATTGTAGGCGATTACTTCAGACAATGGAGAATGGATTTTAATTTATTAAATATGGTTTTAACTGATGCAGGTTATCAAATACGGCTTTTGCAGCCGGGTGAAGATATACCCGATAACCTGCCGGCTTTATTTGTATTGGGAGGCGTGGAAGACTTTGATGATTGGGTTTTATACAGAATTGACAGATATATTCAATTAGGCGGAAAAGTTTTATTCGCCGTTAAAGGAGTTTTTGTTGATACTGTGCGCGGGACAATTGACGCCAGACACTTAATTGATTTTGGATTGCTTGACATGATTCAATCGTACGGCGCTGTAATAAGATCCGAGCTTGTAATGGATAAAACCGCTCTTATAATACAGTTTCAATCAGTGGCGATGTCGGGGCAGACAGTTTTAAGACATGCCCGTTATCCTCTTTGGATAGGTGTTTACGGTTCAAGCGGGAATATGGATCATCCGGTAAGCGCAGGTTTTAACGGAGTTGATCTTTATTGGGCAAGCCCTTTGGGATTATATCCTCCGCCTAATGTAGAAGCTGTTCCTCTTTTTACAAGTACTCAGGAAGCATGGACTATGAGACAGGAGTTTCACACAAGCCCGGATGTTCTTTATATGATGGAGCTTGAAGCGGATGAAAGCAGAGGAGAAAAGATTCTTGGCGCTGCATTAACAGGTTTATTCCCAAGTTTTTTCAGTGGTGTTGATAAACCTTCCCGTGTTGGTTTGGATGATGAACTTCCCGATATGCCAATGGTGGCAAGAGCTTCGCGTATCATTGTTATAGGCGATACCGATTTTACAACCGATATGATAGCTGCAACTCAGGATGTCCAGCGCGGCGAACAGCATAATCTTGATTTAATTTTACGTATTGCAGACTGGCTTGTTAATGATGATGATATAATCGGCATTAGAAACAGGCTGCCGCAGACAGGACGTTTTGATAAAATTCTTGATGAAACCCGAAGAAACAGCGCGATGAGGTTTTCACAAATTGTAAATGTTGGTTTAATTCCGTTATTTGTAATTGCCGCAGGTTTTTTTATAGCGTTTAGGCGAAGGATGCTTGCAAAAAATACAGAAAAGGAGAACATGAATGACATATAAAAATAAGCTAATCTGCCTTCTTTCGTTAATCGGCGTACTGGTATTGTCATATATAGGAAGTTTTATTTTTGATTATAATTGGGATAACGCAAGGTCGGCAACATTTGTCTGGCTGGATTCCAAAATAGCGCAAAATACATCAAAGATTGTTATTAAATCTTTCGGGCAGGAATTTGAAATAGAAAAAATAAATTCTCAATGGTATATAACATTCGAAAACAATGTGTATCCAGCCCGTCAATCAAGAATCGATGATTTTTTAAGAATTTTTACAACAAGGTCGCAGTGGCCTCTTCGCGCTTCAAGTGTTTCTTCGCATGAAAATTTTGGTTTAGATCAAAGCGCTTGCAGAGTAACAATATACGGTGAACATTCGGTTATTCTTGATCTTTTAATCGGTGATGATGATTTTATGGGAAAAGAATCTTATTTCAGGAAAGCAGGTCATAATGAAGTACGTTCAGGAGACAGCAGCATAAGAGCGTATTTAACCGGAGCTGTTACAAGCTGGTACAATCTGCGCCTTATTCCTGAAAGTGACGGCGGTTTTGCCGATTTAAGCAATGTGCAAAGACTTACTGTATACGGCGGCGCTGCTCCTGACGAAGTACAGCGTTTTACCCGCAATAACAGAAGATGGGATGTTTCCGGGATTTCTGTCCAGTCGCCTGATTTGTCAAATATAGAAAGTTATATAGATTTTGTATTAAATGCAGAAGGTGAAGATTTTATTGATCCTGCATCAGCCGCTGAAATTTCGTTTGATTATGCCCGTATTGTAGTTGAATTCGGCAACGGCACTGTTATTACAATTCGTATCAGTGATTATGATGAAGTTCACAAGCGTTATGCAAGGGTTAGTAACAGTACTTATACGTATGTAATTCCGTTGTGGGCATCATTAAGACTTTTAAGAAACGCTGACTTTTTTGAAACAGAATAATAAAAAGATGTTTAACTGCTTGTTCTGATATAATCTCTGTATTTTTCCGGATCACTTTTAAAAGCTATTATAGATGTTCTAGGATCATTTTTTGCTTTTTTAAGAGCTTCTTTCGTTTCCAGCATTATTCTGTCTGCGTTTAAAAGCCGTCCTGCCCGTGAAGATAATCCAATTTTAATATTAAAAATATCATCCTGGCTTTGAATAAATTTTTCCATAACACGCTGGTAAAATTTTTCTGACTTTTCTATTGCACTATCAAGACCTATGCCGGGAAGAATAACAGCTACACCCTGCTTGCCGTACTCAAAAAGTAAATCTCTTGATGTGTAAAACGAAACAGCTTCTTCCGCCGCCTGTCTGAACATTTCATCGTCTGATACATTTTCAAAATCCATTAATACAAGGGAAAGATCTTTTTCTGTTGATGAACAGCGGTGTAATTCGGAATCCAGACGGTCTTTTATATATTCCTCCCAGCCTATATTGCTTCGCGGTGAATAAAGACCTTTTGGGTTTGTTGATGTATCTGAAAATACTTTTTTCAATGGATTTATTCTGACAGATTCGCTTTCATAAGGCTGTTTAACCTTTTTTTTCTGCTCATTAGTAGGTACTAAGACCATATCTCCCTTTACGGGTTTTGTTAATAAAAGCTGCAATAACATGGTAATAAAAGCAATAGCAAATCCAATAAGAATAAGAATAAGGGTTTCTTTTAATATTTTTGAAATTACACTGTAATCAAAAGCGCTTGCCACAGCCTGAATATTTGCGTTTCGAATATCCTGAATTGACATCGATTCATAAAAGTTTTCATTGGAAAAACTAAATTTATTTTTAAATCTGGGAGTATTATTCACCCAGGTAATAGCATTATCTCTTTGTTTTTCAAAAGCGAATGCGTTATCCGAGCCTGTAATTATAAGCGCTTCAATGCTTTTTGTTGAAATTAAGGCATTATTCATGGTTTGTTTATAGCTTTCGCTCATAAAGCCATGTATTCCCTCAGATTGGGCAAGGCTGTATAATTGTGAAAATTCAATACGAGCAACCTCGCTGCGCTGCTCAATGCTCAGATATACACGCACAACTCCCTGAATAAGGGCAAAAAGGTAGATAATAATACACAATGCGGCAACTATTGAACCGCCAATCGATATATTCCAGGTTTTATTATTTTTTCTTTCCATATTTATTACTTCTCTGATATAATTATCGGTAGATTTATCATGCAAATAAGAGAATATTCATTACCTGCAGGCTGGTTTCCCCGTGATGCAAACTCTGTAAGCGGCTTTTTATCAGAGTTTAAACATGGCAAAAAAGGGCTTTTTTCATGTCAGGCTGCTATCGCTCCGCATGCAGGCTGGTATTATTGCGGTAAAATAGCCGCTATTGCCTTTGCGTCCTTAAAACCGCAAGCTGATACAATTATTATACTCGGCGGTCATCTGCCGGCAGAAAAACAAGCGCTTTTTGCCATGGAGGATGCTCTTAGAACACCTTTTGGTCAAATGTCCATAGATAATGATCTGCGCGCCTTGTTAATAAAAGAATTAGGCGGTAAGGAAGACTGTTACCGTGATAATACTGTCGAAGTTCTTCTGCCAATGGCGCATTACTTTTTTCCAAATGCAAAAGTTTTATGGCTGCGCCTTCCTGCTGATATTAAATCCTATGAATACGGAAAGATTATTTCGAAGACTGCGGTTAAATTAGGGCGTGATATTAATGTAATTGCATCAGCAGATTTAACGCATTACGGCAGAAATTACGGATTTTCACCCAAAGGAACCGGCAGTAAAGCTCTTGATTGGGTGCGAGATGTTAATGATGCCGCTTTTATTAAAGCTGTGGAATCTGGGGATGCAAAAAAGACGCTATTTAGAGCAGAAAAAGATTTTTCATCATGTTCGCCGGGAGCTGTATTGGGTGTTATGGGATTTGCGCATGAAAAGGGGCTTGGGAATGCAAAACTCCTTGAATATTCAACCAGCGCTGATATTGATAAAGAAACCTCAATTTCTGTGCCCGATTCATTTGTAGGGTATGCGGCAATGGCATTCGGCGTTTAATAAATTAAGAATTCAGAACTTTTTCGATTTTTGAAACAGAAAGGTTTTTAACTTCTTCCATTAATTCATTTTGTTTTAAATTTGTATTTCTTTTTTTTACAGCAGCTGCCAGGGGTAATAGAGTAGTAAAGATGTTTTTTTGTTTTTCATTTAATGAAGCGCAGGAAAATGATATAACAGGAAGATTTCTAATATCATTTCTGTATTGTTCAAGAAAATCCATACCGGTAATATTTTTTGTATTTTGTATATTTGGTATTGTATTTTGATTATTATTCAATTTATTATTAAACGATTTATAAATACTTACCGGAGCCCCTTTCCCCTCAGCGAATTTAATATTTAAATTATTATTTTTTGCCGTCATAACAGCTATTTTTTCTTCCAGTTTTTTCCGGTAGAACCGAAGCTGATATGTTTCAAAGTAATTTTCTTTTTTTTCATTTTCCAAAGGCAGAAAAGATGAACGGTATAAAAAAACCGACATTTGCGCTTCTATAGGAGACAACCTGTTTTGTTTTTTTGAAAAAAACGGATTTAGATATGTTCCTTTTGCATAAGAGCGGCTGCCAATATATGAAAAATCCGCTCCGTAAAAAGTAATATTGTGCGCTCCGAGAATTTCTGCAAAAGAAAGACAGGTATACGTTACATTCCCGCCGGATGTATCCAATTGCGTCATAGATTTAAAATTATTACATATATAATGCGAAAGAGGATGTGTACTTGAAAAAAATAAAGGCAGGTTTGATAATCCAAAGAGCATAGGAGGGCTTGTTATGTCAAGCAAAAGAGGAATTTCCCGCAGTTGACTGCTGTAATCACCCAGAAAATGATAATAACTTATTAACTGGCAATCGATAGATATGATTACATCCGGTTTAATTCCATTTTGCATTAAAACTCCAAAAGCGGTATCGCTGCTTATTATAAAAACATTTTGCGCTTTTGCTTTTTTAATTAATGGAAGCTGCTGATCAAGTGATGGTCCTGCCGCGACAATAGCCGCTTCTTCTGTATTAACAGGTAACTGCCATTGGTTTTTATTTTTATCAATGTTTTTTACATTGCGGATAATATTAGAAAACCAGCGAATTCCAAAATGCGATTGAACAGAATAATCGCCCGATACTATTTCAATAACTTCCTGTATACCATCTATTGTTTTTTCAAAGACAGCTTTGTCTTGTTCAACTCTAACTCTTAATGGAATTGTTTTAATGCCGTTATGCAAAGCAGGTTTATAATTTTCTGTTATAAAACTTTTTATTTCTTCATAAGAAAAGTCAACAAGAAGATTAAAACGGCTGTTTTTTAAAAGATGGGAATAGTCTTTTGATATTAATAGTTCTTCTATACTTTTTCTGTCAAAGTCGATAACAATAATCTGAGCATCAGTCAATTCCAATGCGGCTTCGGGATAAAAACCTCCGCCTAGTCCAAAAAAGATTAAAAAACCTGTTTCTTCTGTAACTGCCGAAATTAACCTCTGTGCTTCACGTTTAGGATCAACAAGTGAATGAACAGCTTGCGCCTCAGCACCCGATGAACTTACAATTAACGGAACTATTTCGCCGGTTTTGGATTTTTCAAATTTATAACGGATCTTATTCATACGATCCCTTTTTATTGGCAGCTTCTTTTAATGCATTTTCAAGCGCTTCAGCGGTTACTGTTTTTTCACCGGGAAAAAGTAAGGCATTTAATTCTTTTTTTAAATCTTCACCGTATTGCTTTTCTTTTAATGCGTCAATTAAGGTTTTTAAACCCGTTTGCTGCAAGAGTGAACTGTCTTTATTTATATTTTCAATTTTAAAAAAAGTATCATCTTTTTTTGTACCGGATAAATCAAATGGGCTTGCGTTTTTAAAAATATTTGATTCTCCGCTGCCGGGAAAATCAAGTGAAAATATCTTATTTGAAAGCGATTTTTTATTATTTTTAAACCATGCTGCGTATATATCCAAACTTGCTCCCTGTTTTAAAAGTGTAAAACGGGTAAAAAGTTCATTATAAACAGGAAACAGCCGGCTGGCGCGGGAGAAAAATAAATTGTCAAAGCCGTATGGTTTTACATGTGTTTTAATATCATTTACCGATAAATCCATTCCGGCAAGATAAATATTTGCATTAGATAAAATTCCTGCAAGCTCTGCAGCTGTTGCAGTAACGGTTCCTCTTTGCGGAATAATAACCGAAGGTATAGAAAGTTTATGTAAAATAATATTTTGCCAAAGGCTGCCGTCATTTATAACCAGTAAAGGAGAATGTCTGTACTGAGAAGGCAGCGCGGCGCAGAGATTTACTGCAAGGTTAGTGTTTTTTTGGTATCTGTATGCGGCATAAGTATGATGCAGCGCCCAATTGCCGCCGTCTGTAGAAATTATTATATCGGCTTTTATATTATTATAAGAGAGCGCCATTACAGAAGATGATGAAGCGATTATTAAACAATTTTTCTGTATTTTCTTAATTATTGGCATCGCTTTTTCAAGGCTTGGACCGGAACCTGTTATTATTACAGGAAGGGTTGTTTGCCTGTAAAGAAGTGTTTTGTCGATATTTTCAAGGTTTTTAAAGAAATTTCTTACCCATCTTTTACCGAAAGCAGCGGTTGTTCTGTTTCCTGCATCTGTACGCTTTAAAAATTCTACAACATGTGAAAGCAATTTAACATAAGAATCTTTATAATAATTTAATGAAGGTCTCCATTCTATTATTTTAATAAGTTCAATATCAGTTTCAGGTACATGAGTTTCAAGAAAATTATTTATTAAAGATGCTTCTATTCCGTGTAAAACAGGGATTTCTTCATGAACTAACACCTGAGTAGGGTGATGTTCGACATGTAAAGCGATTATTTTGCTTGTTTTAAATCTTTCCTGTAATACAGGAATTAGAAAACCAAGACCAGGTTCAATAAGGATAAAACATTCGGTATTTTCTTTTAGATTTAAAGAATCAATATAACGAACAGCCTCACCCTGCGGATTATACCTTGAGTGAAGGCTGTTTATAAACTGTGTGTTTTTATCAGGAATTATACCAACCCTAATTCTTTAAATAACTTTTTGTAAGAATCAAAGTAATCAGATTTTGCAAATTCTTCGATCTTTTGATCAGGAAGGGATTCAAGAAGCTGATCCATATAACTTAAAATATTTCTAAGTTCTGATTTTAATTCATTTGGAATTTGGAAACCATCCGGAGCGGCTGCGCCTTGAGGCTGCTGCTGTGAAGGAGCCGCCGGTTGAGCCGCAAATTGAGGCGCTGCTTGCTGCATTGGAGCTTGCGCAGGCGCAGCGTAGGCTTGTTGAGGAGCCGCTTGCGGCGCTGCTTGCATAGGAGCCGGAGCTGCTTGTGCCGGTGCTGCCTGCGGCGGCGGAGTTGCAAAACCCGATTGAGGCGCTGCTTGCGGAGCTTGCTGCTGCATTGGAGCTTGTGCAGGGGAAGCGTAGGCTTGCGCAGGAGCTTGCTGCGGTGCTGGAGCTTGCGCTTGCGGTGCATAAGCCTGCTGCGGAGCTGGAGCTTGCATTTGCGGTGCTGGAGCTTGTTTTGCAGGAGCTTTAGCTGGCGCAGGAGCGTCTGATGTAAAATCATCGATTGATGAAAAGTCGTCTGTTCCAAAATCATCCGATCCAAAATCGTCTGCAGCAAAATCATCTGATCCAAAATCGTCATCAGAACCAAAGCTGTTGATACTGTCATTTGCCAGAGGATCATCTAACGGTTCATCGATATTGAAATCGTCAGTGTCGCCTATTGTTAAATCATCAAGAGAATCCAAATCAAAATCTGGTTCATCAATGGAAGGTTCGTCTATATTATCATTAATGCTGTCAGCGGATAAATCCGGTTCGTCAATAACAGCGTTTGAAAGATCAAAATCGTCATCGATGGAATCTGATTCTGCATCTGACTCGGTTTCATCGTTTTCCAGGTATGAACTGTTTTCCGGAAGATCTGTAACAGGAGTCGCACCGTCTTCCATTAATTTTTCAAGTTCATCGGAATTATCGTCTTCAGAAAAACCATCGAAAATGTCATTTGAAGCCTCAGTGTCCGGCAGGTCTAAACCAATATCGTCGAATGAATCTTCGGCTATATCTGCGGTATCTGCCTCTTCTGTTGCATCAAAACTGTCTACGTTAAAAGCGTCGTCTTCCAAAGCATTTTGTTCATCTAAAAGTGTATTAGGATCAAGGTCAATGTCTAAATCGTCTGTATCAATGTCAATAAAATCATCTTCGGCTAAACTGCCGGCTGCTTCGCTTTCATCCGGTGAGCTTTCCATTGAAAAATCGTCGGTTGAAAAATCGTCGGTTGATAAATCGTCGGTAATTAAATCATCTGATGCTAAGTCATCGGTGGTTAAATCTAAGTCATCAGCTGAAAAATCGTCAGTTGTAAAATCATCAGCTGACAAATCATCAGTTGTTAAGTCTTCGCCGCCGAAATCTATTGAATCAATATCCAAAGAATCATCTTCGGTTTGTCCTTCATCAATGCTCATATCAATTTCAGTTTCATCTTCAATACTGTCTGTGTTGTCATCCTCCATAGATGAAAAATCAACGTCATCTGAAGCTGCGGATAAATCAATATCATCAAAAGATACAGAATCGTTCATATCATCGTCTGATATATCCATTGAAACATCCATTGGATCATCATCAAGTGAAAAATCGCTTTCCGGGTTTTCTTCGGTTCCTGATTCTTCGGTAAAATCGGCTGAGTTTAAAATATTGTCAAGTTCATCGCCTGTAAGAGCGATTGCTTCGTCATCGTCATCGTCAATGTCAGATGACGCAAAAGAATCCGGAATGCTTTCTTCTGTTTTATCATCATCAGTGCCTGTTCCGAACATATTATCAAGCTCATCGCCTGTAAGAGCGATAGTTTCATCATCTTCTTCGTTGAAGAAACTGCCGCGTTCGTCTTTTTTATCATCATCTATTGCAGGGCGTACATTAGCAAATTCTTTTTTAAGGTCTGTAAGTTCAGTTCTGATAGATGAAAGTTCATTCGCAATTTTCTGCAAAAGATGCGAAGACAATTCTTTATCGTCTGATTTAATAGAATCAATATCTGACTGTAAGCTGTCAACATTGTTTTCGATTGATTTAACCGTAGGAATTTCAAAATCCTGATCATCATCAATTAAAAAGTTGTCTTCGGTTTCGATTGACAAATCGCTGTTATCGATTGATAAATCGCTGTCATCAAAAGATGAGTCATCGATTGACAAATCGCCATTATCGATTGACAAATCGCTATTATCGATTGATATATCGCTGTCGTCAGTATCATCAATGTCAAAGGAAATATCATCATCTGAAACTGCGTTATCCGCAATGGATGAAGTGTCAAAATCATCAAATTCCGCGCTGCCGGAACTTTCAACAGTTTCTATTGCAATACTGTCATCAGGGAATTCTATATCGCCAAAATCAGAAAATTCTGAATTTACGTTAACATCCAGAATAGCGTCATCATAAGTTAATGCTTCATCATCAGCAGAACTGGACGGCACAAAAGATGTTTTTAAACCGGAAGAAGCGTTTGATTTTTCATTCTCGGGAAGAACCTGGGGTTCGCTTTTTACCCATACCCCGTATTCATCAAGATCTTCTGCAGAGCCGATACCGCTACGATCTGAGTATATTGAAGGTTTTTTATTACTTGCCATTGACCGCTCCCTAAATTAACACATATCGTTAATTATCGGTATTCTAACCTATTTTCAATAGAATTACCTATTTACCCTATATATTAATAATAAAGTATGCTATTCCTGTTGTCAATGCCGCTTTTCAATTGATTACTTAAAGAAACTTGTATAAATTACCGTTAATCGAACCATGAGAATTCTAAAATATCTCATCGCTGTTTGGGTGGCTATTGCTATATATACAATTTTTTCATTTTTAGGCGGTCCAAGAAGTATATCAGCTTATAATTACCTTTTATCCGAGCGTGATCATCAATGGGAAAACATAAAAACTCTTGGGATTTTAAATGAAGAACTGGAAAAAACAAAAAATAATTTAATTTATGATCAGGAAACTATTTTGATTCATGCCCGTTTAATGGGTTATGGTCAGGAAAATGAACGTTTTATACGAATTGTCGGGTTAGGGAATATAAATCCGATACCTTCAAAGGTTGGAAATGTATATACGGCTCAAAAACCGGACTATATTCCGGACAAACATATAAAAATAGCTGCTTTTTGTATAGGTTTACTGGTCTTCGCCTTTTTATTTATGCTGGAATTCATCGAAACCCGCTCAAAGTAGAATTATAAAATAAGATAAATACAATTATTAACCACGAACCCCACGAACCATCACGAAAGGATATCGAAGTTAGAGTTCGTGAATTTGCCGCAGGCAAGATTTCGTGTGGTTTGTGGTAAAAAAATTAATGAATCTTTTGTCTGAATTCGCGGGCGATGTCGCGTTTTAGGTCTTTTTCACGGATGCCGGCGCGTTTATCGTAGGCTTTTT
Organism: Treponema sp.; assembly: GCA_009781475.1. GTDB lineage: Bacteria > Spirochaetota > Spirochaetia > Treponematales > Breznakiellaceae > WQXQ01. The sequence continues at coordinate 22,644 of WQYB01000005.1, read as the reverse complement.
TGCCTTTGCAAAGCCCTAATTCCACTTTTACCCTGCCTTTTTTGAAATAAAACGACAATGGAATGAGCGTATAACCTTTTTCTTCGACTTTTCTGTGTATTCTTTTAATTTCTTCTTTGTGGAGAAGCAGCCGTTTTCGTCTGTCAGGTTCATGGTTAAAAATCGATGAAAAGGGGTTTTCGGCTACCACTAAAGAGCGCACCCATACTTCGCCGTTTACAACTTCTGCCCAGGCGTCCGGGAAAGAGATTTTGCCGTCACGGAATGATTTAACTTCGGTTCCCATAAGTTCAATGCCGCATTCATAACTTTCATCGATGGTGTAATCGTGGCGTGCTTTTCTGTTTTGTGCGATTAATTTTGTGCCTTCACCCATAATAATACCTATCGCTCACTCTTTTTCTGCGTAAACGATGCGAAATGTAACAAACGGCGATGATAAATCCGGAGGCAGATATGCTCTTGTTTCTGATGTTGAACCCGGTGTTCTACCAAGTATTGACCTTTCAGGAGAACCGATTAATTTTACCGCGTTGGATGGCGCATTTATAAATGATAATGGAGCATAATAATCGGCGCACCATTCCCAGCCAGAATTACTCATGTTTTCGATAAAAAAGGATGCAACCTGCCATTCTTTTTCCGTAGGTAGTCTGAATTCCATATTTGAAGCCGGTTGAATATACCGGTTTGTCAGCCATTCGCAGAAAGCATGTGCAGCATACCATGTTATCCCGGTAACAGCATCCGTGTTTATTGTATTTATGTTAATTTCTTCAGGAAAATAATCGGTTTTGTGTTCTCTCCATTGCGGATTTTCATTTAAAAATGTTTCAAACATAGAATTAGTAATAGGCATTTCACTTATCCCAAATTCAATCATGCCGGACATTAATATTGATATATTTTGTAACGGACTTTCAAAGTAATCAAAATCCCACATTTTATATAATCCTATTTGGGTTTTCATTGTATTATTGGAAAGCATTGAAAACTTGTGCCAATCAGACGATTCAATCGCAGTTGTAACAGGGGAATTGGATGGAAGTAATTCACATAGCCATTGTGCGCTGCCCGTGTTTACAGAAAGAAATGTAATTGCATCCGAAATTGAACTTATTAATGCAGGCGCAGAAGGAGCGTTTCCATTATTGTTTATAAGTACTTTTGCACGGATTAAATCACGCATTGCAGCCTGGGTTACGGTAAAACGGGATGCTGCAAGCAAAATATCGTTTAATTCTTTTTTAACGGAATCATTTTTTCCATAAGGACCGACCCGGTATGCGCCTTGTGAAAGGCTCATAGGGATTTGCCATATAGATGACGGCTCTCCGCCGAATGTCCAGGAAGCAAAATCTGAAGCATAATATGCAAATGCGCCGGTTGGATCATTTGTTTCCAGAGTAAATTCCATCTTTACTTTTTTCGGAAATAAAAGAGAAGCAAAAATTCGTGAAGGTATTTGCTGAACAGCGCTTTGGCTTTCAAAACCCGGCATAACGGCTGTAATTGTATGAGAGCCTTTTGGGACAAATATTCTGCTGCCGCTAAGTCCCATGTAAACATCGTTTACTCTGATGGCTGCACCTGCGGGATTTGTTTTTACGATTATTACAGAACCCGGGTTTTTAATCCCCGGAAAAATTAAAAAGAAAAAGATTATGATTAGTAAAACTATTGAGTATATTACAGTAAGGTAAACACCCGGTCTTATACCGAAATAATGCTTTAATTTAACCTGGTCTTCGTTTTCTGTCTGTTTTTCACGCATGATAAATTATATTAAAATTGGCTTAATATAACAATACAAGGTTTGATATAAAAAAAGAGCTGCCCGAGTTTGTAATCGAACAGCTCCATGCCCTTGAGGCATATCGGAAATATAGTGATTTGGGAGGGGAACTATAATCCCGACACTTTGAGTATCGGTTAGGCGATGTAATAAATAAACTGTTTTTTTCGGAGCCGTTTAATCTTCTTCCTGGATTGTTAAATCCACGGCAAGAGCGACACGGTAAGTTTTACCGCGCTGGATGTTTAATGTGCGTGTTATTGTGTAGTCGCCGACCTGGAACCTGACCTCATGGGTTCCCGGTTCTACAGTGATAGGGTCTGCTACATTGCGGATTAGAGAATTGTTAAGGAAAATCCTGGCGTTTTGAGGCGCTTCGAATATTAAAATTGGGGTAGGGTCTTGTAAATCGATGATTAAATCGATAATACGCCCTCTTTCTACGACAAAACGGCGGCTTTCGTTGCGGTAATCATCGGAAAGAACTACAAGATGATGTTCGCCTTCACGCAGCAATATTTGCTCGTTTAAATTACTTATTACATTGTCGTTTATTAAAACTGTAAAAGGTCTGTTTCTTAATTGAGGCGGAAAGCGCGGAACAAGCCTTACAGCGCCTTCATCGCTAAGAATTGGTCTTACTGCCAAATTAAATGAAGTTCGTTCAAATTCATCCGGTAATCCCTTCATTACCTGCGATAACCTGAACATTATGGGAAATGCCGCAGGTTGGGCTATATTAGACGGGACAGAAACAGTAGTGGTTGTTCTAAATCCATGCTGAGATCGGATTGGAATATGATAGATGATCCTTAACCTGGAGGGGAGGGCTTCAAAGGCAATACGATTGCCGACAAAATCTGCAGTGCCGGATGCTGTTGTTGGATTGATGTTATTGTAAATAGCCATTACAAGTGCGCCGCGATATTGCAGCCAGCTTTGAGGAGCGGTAATTTCAAGTTCTATACCTCTTAAGAAACGCGCTTCAGCACCCAGATTAATAATTACAGAATTATTTATACCAATATTGACAGTGGTTCCGTTCATTCTTTCCGGAGTTACTTCGACAACGGCGTCAACAAATGTGCGGAATGATTCTATTTGCGCATTTAAATAGAGACCTGGAAATAGCAGGAAAATTATGAGAAAAAAACCTGCTGCTAGCATACCCATCCTTTTTTTCTCCGTCAATTTTTAGGGACGAAGCCTTCCTGCCGGATCAAACGGTCTTCCGTCCTGCCGCAGTTCAAAATGCAGATGCGGTCCTGTAGATTGACCTGTTGATCCTACCCTTCCTATCAGATTACCTGATTTTACCTCTGTCCGCAAGGCTACAAGTATGACTTGCAAGTGACCGTAAAGACTTGTCCATCTGTTATTATGTGTAATTATTATATAATTGCCGTAAACAGGATCAAAACCTGCTGCCGTTACAACTCCGTCTGCAGCTGCAAAAACTTCCGTTCCTTCCGGGGCTGCAAGGTCAATACCATTGTGCATGGTTCGATGCCCTAAAAAAGGGTCATTTCTCGGACCAAAGGAACTTGATACACGGTAATTGCGAAGAGGGAAGCGAAATCCTGAGTTTAAAAAGAAAGCTCTTTCTGTCGGTGTAAATTCAGCGCCGGGAAAAAAATAATATACTACCGGTGTTCCGGCTTTTCTTATTCTTAATTCGATAAAATCCTGGGTATTTTGTCTTGTCAATCCGATTATTTTTTCAAGGTCTGTTTCGATATTTAAAGGTATAAAAATCCCCGGACACGAAGGAATTAATAAAACGCTCCCTGCTTCCAGTGACATTGTATTATTAATTCTATTTAAACTTGCAAGGGTAGAGTAAGGAATATTAGTACGCGCTGCCAGGAAGAAAATATCTTCGCCCGCACGGACTGTGTATTGGTAAATTGTCAAATGATCAGCCATATTTTGCGATGAAAAAGATGCACGGTTATTTCTGATACTGGCAAGGCGTATTCTGTTTGCTTCGATATCGCTGGATAACTGCCTAAAAGCCGTGTCTGACGGGGTAAGTCTTAGTATTTCAGGAAAAACACCCGCCTGCTGGGCATTACAAACATGAAGAGAAATATATAATAAAAAAAAGGCAAGGGTTACTCCCTTGCCAGCTTTTGTTATGAACAATTTACCCTGCCGAAATTGCTTCTGTCGGACATGAAGAAACGCAAGCGCCGCAATCTGTGCATTTATCTGCATCGATTACATATTGTCCGTCTTTTTCCGAAATCGCATCCAATGGACATTCGGAAACACATGCTCCGCAACTGACACAAGCATCACTAATTTTATGAGCCATATTGTACCTCGCTATTATATATTATCTACAAAATATCATATAAAATGCCGAAAATCAAGTATGATTTTCCTTGGCGTTATATTAGGTATAGCAATTATGGGAGCCGTAAGTTACATGGCTCTTAATAAAAAGTCGAGTTTTCAAATTCGTTTGGTAAGCCTTATTGCACTGGCTGTGATGGTTCTTACTGTAATAATCTGTGTTATTATCTATTTTTCTACTGGTACTGAAGTTCCTATTGACTGGTCTACCTATAGGGTTGACCAACCTATTGAAGTAAAAGATGAATCTAATCCCATCGCAATTATTTTAACGATTTTATTTTTCCTCACATTATTCGTCGTAATCGCTGTTCTTGCCATGAAAGAGCACAAAAAGCAAAACAAGAAATAATGGTATGTGGGGGATAGAGTACACTCTGTCCCCTTACAGAATTTTTACACTCTGCAATGCGGCTATCACTTTATCGCACCATTGGTCAAATTCGGCATCTTCACGCTGCAATTCTTTGTTATTAAGTACATTTGCTACTGTCATTTTGATGCCTTCGTCTACACGCACTTTTGCACAAAAGTCCGGGGCGAGCCGTTTTAACTTGGTATTATCAAAAGCTACAGAATTGGCTTTATCGCCTAAAAGACTGCCTTTAAAATCGTATTTTCCCTGTGAGCAGCTTTCAAGAAAACTGCTTGATATATGCACAGCTTTTAACTCTACATTTAAAGCATCTGCAATTACTTGATAAATCTGGTTCCATGTTACACTTTCGTCAGATGTAATATGCAATGTTTCACCAATTGCATGAATGTTTCCCATTAATCGCACAAATGCGCGTGCAAAATCGCTGTTATGGGTTAATGTCCAAAGGCTAGTGCCGTCTCCGTGAATGATGACGGGTTTGCCGTCCAGCATTCTTTTTAAAACTTGATAGCTTCCGTTTTTGCCGTGTACTCCAAGCGGGACATTACGTTCGTCATATGTGTGACTTGGGCGGACAATTGTTATAGGAAAGCCGCAATCGCGGTATTTTTGCATTAAATATTCTTCGCAGGCAATTTTATCCCTTGAATATTTCCACAGCGGATTTGATACAGGGGTTCCTTCTGTAATAAGGTAAGACGAAAGCGGCTTTTGGTACGCCGATGCCGATGAAATAAAAATATACTGTTTGCAAAGTCCGTTAAAAATTTCAAAATCTTTTTTTACATGATCGGGCACAAAAGCGATAAAATCGGCGACAACATCGAACTTGTTTCCTTTGCCAATCGCTTTTTCCAGTTTTTCTTTAATCGCAGGCGTTTCTTCGCTGAAAATATCACATTCAATATGTTTAAATTCGGCTCCTTTAAACTCGCCTTTGCGGTTTCCGCGGTTAAGCAAAAAAAGCTGCCAGCCCAATTGAGCCGCTCGTCTTGTGATCGCGCTGGAAATTGTTCCTGTTCCGCCTATAAATAGTACTTTCATGTTTTACTCCTTAATACTCTTTCCTGATCCGGCGGAGTATCATACTTGGGATCCATGATCCAGGGAGCGTGCCTGGCTAATCTTTCTCTTTTTATTTCATCAAGGCTTATTGTATTTCCTTTAATAATCCCGACAAGACTGTCCAGAATTGACATTTTATCTTGATCGGGATCTGACAATTTTGCTATCATTTTTATCTCCTTAATATCATACGATATTTGTATAGCAAAATCGTACGATTGTGGCAAGGGGGAATTGGGTGGAATGTCTTCTGATATCGTTCCTACAGAACGGTGCGGATTAAGGTTTGAAATTAAACCGAACTTGTTGCTTATCAAGAAATATGGTAAAATCATGTATGGAATTAGGTTATACTTACTGGAAAGATGACGGATGGTATGTAGGTTTTTTGGATGATTATCCTGATTACACTACACAAGGTGAAACTTTTGCAGAATTTGAAGAAATGCTTCGATCCCTGCATGAAGATATAAAAACATATGATTTTTCTTTTATTCGCAGTCATGGTTATTTAAAAATTGCATGAAAAGGCTGGATTTAATCAAGAAAATTACAAGTCTTGGTGCTGTTCTTGAACGACATGGCGCTAAGCATGATTGGTATGTAAAAAAAGAAACAAATATTGGACAAGCTGTTCCAAGACACAATGAAATCAAAGAATCTACTGCAAAACGAATTATTAAAGCCTTCATATAGTAAATTCTCCCATAATATGCTACAATATAGAAGGGAGAGGAAAATGCCGATGATTATATATGAAAATTATTATAAATGATTTCGTGGCATGAACATAAACCCCCAGCGGCTCCGGACGGTCGTGGCTTCAGTTAACGCACGCTTTGGCGTGGCTGCATCCCGATCCACGCCGTATGTCGCCGCCGGTGTTTTCCGCTCATGCCAATGTGGTAATTAATAATAATTCGCATATTTTACTGATTTAATTGCATTTTACATTATTGATATTTAGAGGGTATATCGGGTATTGATGAAGAAGTTTGCTGTTTTTCTGCTTTTTTTATGTTCAGGTGTTAATTTTTTTATTATATTTCAAATATGAATTCTAACTAAACCATTTACTAGAATTTATTCAAATATACGCATGATAAATAAAAAAAAGCAATGTAATGCAGAAAGAGCACTACAAACTGCAAAAAGTTTGTATCCTCATGAAAAATGGGATATTATTGATGCAGGTATTTTCATTGCAAAAAGCAGGATGCCACGTAGTGCAGAACAAATAAAAACACTAGATAAAGAGTTGAAGCAAGCTTTTATATTGGTTGATTGTGGAAGTACGGTCTATTTACTGCCAGAGAACCCAAATCCTGGAGAAAAACATAAAAAATACCCGGATGCTGTAGTTGATGGTCATGTAATGGAATTTAAAACAATTACAGGGAGTATAAGACAAGTTGAAGTTCGTTACAAAGAAGCAAGAGCAAAAGCATTATATATATTCTTGAAAATTGATTCACAAATATCCCGCCACGAATTTACTCGAAAGTTATCTGGGTTTATTAATCGTAAGGGATTTAATGGCGGAGTAATTTTTGCTTATTTTACTCAAATAGGAGAATTTCATCATTGGACAGAAGAAGAGCTTTCGAACTCTGTTTATAGACAAAAAAAATCCGGGTCAAGCGACCCGGCGGCTATCCAGGGAAAAACGGATATACCGAAATGCCCCCGATAACTTTAATATAACTCCAAATCATTACGATGTCAACCAAAATAGTAGCCAAATTCTCCCATAGTATGCTACAATATAGAAGGGAGAGGGATCTGCCGATAAATATATATGAAAATTATTATAATTCATTCTGTGGCATGAGCGTAAACCCCCTGCGGCTCCGGACGGTCGTGGCTTCAGTTAACGCACGCTTTGGCGTGGCTGCATCCCGATCCACACCGTATGTCGCCGCCGGTGTTTTTCGCACATGCCAATGTAGTATCAATAATAATTGCATATTTTTCTGATTAAATTTTATGTTATTAATATTTAGAGGGTATACCAGGTACTGATGAAGAAGTTTGCTGTTTTCCTACTTTTTTTTGTTATTCTCGTTAGTGTGGCGTGGGGAGATGAATTTGAGTGGAAAGGCGGTTCGAGTTGGACTGTTGCAAGCAATTGGAGGAACATAACAACAGGTGAAGAAAATGCAAGTAGGTTTCCAAATGGAGCTGGCGATACTGCATTAATAAATGTGGCATCATGGCCATTAAATGTATATGAACCAATTACCTTAGATTCTCTTTATATAAATGTTCATTTTCAACTTTTTCTTAATAATAATTCGATAACTGTTAATAGATTATTCTTAAATACGCCTGTGTTAGTTTCAGATGGCTTGTTAGCTTCTACCACAACAGAATTGAATAATGATTTTTATTCTAATAATACTCCAAATGCTGAATTATCTTCGGTTAATTTAATCATCAATGACAGCGTAACGCAAATTGATAGTGGTAATAATTTTACCATGGACGGCGCACCAATTCAATTTTGGAGTACGAATTTAACTATTACAAAAAGTAATCCGGGTCAAGATTTAAGAGTTGGGAGAATTATTGCAGGAAATCGTAATATAACACTCACTTCTGCTAGAGACATCACATTTACTGGAGATGTTTACTCTAATAGATTAATTATAAATGCTTCAAGTGGGAATGTAACAGTAAATGGGTCTGCAAATATAAATACAATTGGTGTTGCAAATAGTCCTCTAGGTGAATGTAATACTCCTCCTAATATTCATACTGGTAATGTATCTATTTATATAAATACAAATCAATTTAGAGCATATGGCGGTACTGGAGTAATTATTCCAGCAGCATCTGGACAAGTTTGTTTTAATGTTGCTGAATATTTGATTAGTCCAAATAAAATTAATGGAAATCGTTACCATTTTCATGGAACGCCAACACCAATTGTTGTAGAACCAATTATTGGTCATTTAGTTTATGGCACTTTTGTGCCAAGTGATATCCCATTGAATCATACTTATATAGATTCTAGCAGAATAGATTTAGATACATTATTATCATATAGTGTTGATCTTAATTACAATATTTATATTGTTGATGTTGGAGATTCTAATCCTGCAAATACAAGAAGTATTGATTTTATTATTAATGGAACAGGTTTTATAGAAATACGAGGTGGTTATACGACTACTGGTTTTCTTAATCTCTCACCTGGTGATGGTGGTATTAGGTTAGTTGATGCAAATATAAACTTGATTGGTAACTCTTTTGATGCTGCATATCCTATAATACTTGATGGAACTAGCAGCATAAATGCTATGAGTATATTATTAGGTGATGTTACAAGTTTGGGAGCTAATGATCTAACACTTAATTCTGTCGCTGGGATTATTACAGTTGGTAGTATTACAGGTGTTCGTGATCTTTCTTTAACAGGATTATTGTTTAATATTTATAATAATATTACCACTACACGTAATCAAAATTATAATGGTGCTATTAATTTAGGTACGACAGGTACTCGTATCTTAACCTCAACTAACGGAAGCATAGTAACAACAAATACTGTTAACGGTAATGTTGGGCTTACTGTAAATGCAAACAATGGCATAACAATTGGATTAGGTGGAGTAAATATTGGAACTTCAAATGTATTAACATTAAATTCATCAGCTGGAAATATTAATATTAATGGGAATATTACAAATACAAATAGATTAGTATTAACTGCTCCGAACAATACAGTAACAGTTGCAGCTCCAGTAACTATAAATGTGTCCAGTACAGGAAATCACTTTTTAACTCCAGGTGATGGTAATGGAATAAATTCAGCTATATTTGTTAATGCAAACACTTTTAATGCGGTAAGTGGTTCAGGAATAATTTATCCAGGACCAGGACCTACAAGAGCTAATGGTGAAATCTGTTTAAATGTAATCAATTTTACTGGTAATGGAAATGGCAGAATTGATGGAAATCGTTATCATTTTCCTTGTGATAGCGGAGGTATTATAAATGATTTAGAAGATATACATATTGTTTACACTACGCTTTCTACTTCTGCTATACCAGGTGATATTCCTGCCGATCATATAGTTATTTCTCCTAGCGATCCAAGAAAAAGTTTTACAGCATCAGCAAATTATAATATTTATATAATTGATGTCGCTTCTACGGATGATTTAATATTCACAACTAGCGGTGATGGATTTATTGAATTTAGAGGAACTAACATATTATCCGGTGCTGTTACGCTTGCAACAGCATTAACAGAATATGTTGAGTTTAACGGAACTAATACAATTTCTGGTATTGTTTTAAATATAACTACAGGTAATATTAATCTAAATGGCACATTAAACCGTGGCAGTAACGCTTTCAACACCAGCACGCCTTCAATACCGCTTACATTAATCGGTACAAGCAACACAATTACAACAGCGGCGAACATCAATTTGGGTACTGTAACAGGTGTTGGAAATTTTATTCTGAACGGAACAGCTATAACATTAGACGGAATTGTAAATATAAATGGCGCTATGACTGTCAATAACAGCGGTCTTTTTACACAAAACGCAGCAATTACAGCTAACGGTGGTATCAACTTTACAGGAACTGTAACATTAAACGGAGTTACTCTTTCGACAGTAGATAATGATATAAGCTTTGGCGGCATTGTTACTTTAGGCGGAACCGGAACTTCAATATTAAACTCTGGTACAGGAAATGGAAATATATCATTTACATCCACTGCTAACCCAGCTATTACAGGAACAGGAAATCTTACTTTAACTGCCGGTACTGGTAATGTTGGCTTTTCAGGACAGGTTGGAACCAATGCAGCAACAAGAGTTGGAAATGTTATTGTAAATAGTACAAATAATGTTACATTCGGACAGAGTGTATTTGCAGAAAGTGTTGAAGTTAATAATAACAGCGCAAGTACAATTAATGCAAATATAAATACAAGCGGTAATCAGACTTATACCGGAGCTGTTACGCTAGGTGGAGCAGGTACAAGGACATTTACTTCAAGTGCCGGTAATGTTACCTTTGCTGGCGTTGTTACAGGTTCTGATATTACAGTGAATGCCGCAACCGGAATATCAATGGATGCTGCACCAGGTAATGTTATAAATTCAATTAATCTAAATAATAACGGAACAACAGGTGATATTAATTATAATGGCAATCGTGGATCGGCAAATACACTCAGTGTAAATATAAATAATACGGCAAATGCAATAGATACTGGTAATATTATTATTAACGAAACAGGTAATGTAGCTGTAGCCGCAGGTAATTCTATAACAGTAAATTCTGGTAATACTGGAGTAGCGGGATTAGGTGGTTCATATTTAAGTGAACCATGTACAACTCCTTCTACTATTTACATTAATGCAAATAATTTTTCATCGGCAGATAACAATAGTATTAATCCCGGTGCTGGGGAATTGTGTCTTGATTTAACTGTTCAGAGATATGCAGCTGATTTTACTTCATTAGTAAGTGGTAATTTTCATTTACATAATGAGATTGTTGACAGGCATATTGTTTTTTATAGCGCATCTCAGAAAACAATAGCTCAATTGCTTGACGATCACTCTGATTTTGCTTCTAATCCGGATATTTATAGATTTGTTAATGTTGATCTTTCTGTTCCTACAGCAGATAATTTTAATCCTGCATTGCCAATATCGAATTATCAGACCCCTGATAATATGAATCTATATTTTGTTGATGTTGGTCATACTGCTTTGGCTTTACCCATATTGGCAAGTAATACCGCATTTGTCGAATTCCGCGGATATAATAGTTTTCAAGTTTGGTTTGCTGCTTTTGAAACAAATGGAGGTGGCATAAGGTTTTATGATACAGATTTTAGGGTTCCTACGCAAGGAACAAATTCATTATTAAATAAAGTTACATTTGTAGGTAATAATATTGATGGTTCTGTTACTAATGTTAGAATAACAGCTTTAGCTGTTCAGTTAGGCATCGATCATTTTCCACTTCCATCTCCACCAGCAATTCAACTTGGTTCGGGTTCTATTAATGTAGAAGGCAATAATATTGATTTAACTATTACTGCCACAGGTGGTCATTGGGATATTCCAGCTATGGATGCTATTAATTCATCTGTTACTATATTTAAAACAATACCGGCAGGAATCAGGAATCTTACAATAAATTCTACTGGTAGAAATCCAAATTTAGCTTCAACAGATCATTCTTATAACATTAATATTTTAGGTAATCTTGATGTTGAAACAGTAACTATAAATACATTAACAAATACTGAAATTGCAAATACATTAACAAATACTGGAAATATAAGACAGCCAAATACAGGTACAGGTGCGATTAAAGCAGAAACTGTTACAATAAATGCAACTGGCGCAATAACTCTTGATAATCCCGGAAATAATATTGATACAATAAATATTACAAGACCTGTTGGAACAGGTAATGGTGCAATACAATTTACTAATAATAAAGCACTTGAAATTGAAGAAATTAATATACAAAGCGGTGCAGACAGAAACGTTACAATAAACGCTGTAGGAGCAATAACACAAACAGGGGCAATTGAAACAACCGGAACATTCACAGCAAATGTATTAGCAACAGCAACGTCCGGCGGTATTACATTAGACAATGCAGCTAACAATGTTGCTACAGTCAATTTAACAAATAATACTTCCGGTGATATTGAATTTAATAATAACACAGCTGCTTTAACAGCAACTGCCACAAATAATGCAACTACTGGTGGAAATATTTCTATTACAAATACAGGAAATCTAACAGTTGGAGCAGGAGCTCAGGCAATTAGAACTGCTGTTTCCGGCGCAGATATTAATTTAACATCAACAAACGGAGTTATTACTGTTACAGGCGGTATAGGAACTGCTTTAGAACAAAATAGTAAAGTTAATCTTACAGCGGGTACTAATATTGCAATAGCAGGAACAATAAATTGTTACCAATTAGTAATAAAAGCCGGAAACAAAACAGGTAATGTAAATTTAACCGGTTTAATAAATGTTTCAAGTCCGGGTGAAGAAGATCTGGGAGGTATAATTTGTGATGAAGATTCAGCAATATATATTGAAGCAAATGATTTTACTGTAACCGCTGGAGGTTCAGTTAATAATATAGGTTTTGGAGATCTTTGTCTTGATTTAGTAATAGAATATGTTCATGATGCTTTTGATAGTGTTGTTACAGGTAATTACCATTTGCATAATCCAAACGACAGACATATTGTTTTAAGTTTTACTGAGCCAAGCGCAAGTTTTCATCCTGATCTTAATACTCCAAATTACAGATGGGTAAATGCAAATGAAGCATTTACTAACCAAGCTGCACCTGTAAATCGTCATATTTATATTATTGATGTTCCAATTAATGCTTGGTCTTCTGCAGCTAATTTAACATTTACAACAACCGGACAAGGTTATGTCGAATTCCGCGGAACTAATAATTTTACAGGTGACGGATTAACAATTAATACAGATGTTAGTATTCGTTTTAATAATGGTACATTAAACCGCGGTAGTAATCAATTTTGGCATTCGTCTACAATTCCAGTAACTCTTGTTGGAACGACAAATAACACAATTAATGCTACTCAAATAGCTCTGCCTGTAATTACAGGAACGGGAAATATTGAATTAAATGCAAGTGATCCTTCACCAATAAATATCTTTATTAATACATCGGTTGGAGCAGCTGGCTCACCTATTGGTAATATTACTGTAAACGGAAATATATTTTTTGACGATGCTGAAGTATTTGCGGTTAATTATTCTCAGAATACAGGAACCGGTACAGCCAGAGACAATCAAACTTATTCAGGTACATTTTATATTGCCAGCGGAGCTTCTTTTGATATTGGTATATATGATCTTTCTGCTGTAAATTTTAATATTGCAGGAACTTTAACCGCTGAGGCAGCCAGTATGATAACTGTAGAGGGCGGCACATGGACAAGAACAGGTACATTTAATCATGGTGATGGAGCAGTTATATTTAATTCTGCAACTGTAAATGGTAGTAATACTTTTCATAATGTAATCTGTAACGGCACTGTACTTTTCCAAAATAGTTTTACACAAACCATTAATACTTTAACTTTAGACGGGTCTGTAATAAGAGGTGTAATAACAGAAGACCCGGAGAATTACTGGACAATTAATATACAACCTGGAAATATTAACTTATTAAATATGCCCACAATAAAGGATTGTTATTCAACTAACGAACTTAATCTTAATCTTACTTCAATTGTTGCAAATGACGGCGGTAATAACGAACGTGTGTTTATTAAATTATTAGTTGACCGCCATATAATTTATACAACACATGTAACAAATCCTGATCCTTCTATAACTCCTTATGTTATTATTAATCCAACTGATCCAAGAGAAATTTTCTCAGCATCTGCAGGATATAATATTTATATTATTGATGTAGATCCGTCTACTGATAAAAATTTAACATTTATTACTAATAGCGTTGATTTTATTGAATTTAGAGGAATTAATTCATTTACTAGTACAACAAACACAACTACACTTACTACAGAAAGAGTACGTTTGAATGATACTATAGTAGATTTTGGTAATAATCATTTTAATGCAAATTTATTGGAATTGCTTGGAGTTGATAATAATATAACAGCTGGTTATATAACAATTGGCGGTATTACGGGATCTGTTTATAATAATCTGGCACTTGTTGCAAGAAATCATAATTTAGAAGAAAGTATTATTATTAGCGGTAATGTAAGTAATGCAGCAATTGACAAATTATCTTTACTTCATGTTGTTCCAGCTAATCGTGGCGCTATTAGATTAAATGGTAATATAGTTGTTCGTGATGAATTAATACTTGGTGATAATGCAAATCAGGTAGGAGCAATTTCTCAAACGGGTTCGATTAATGCTGCAAATCTTTTAATAAACTCAACAGGTGTTAATAATACAGTAACATTAACTAATCCAGGTAATAATATTGAAACATTATCAATAACAGGAGCCGGCGCTACTGTACAATTTACAAACAGTGATGAAATTGAAATAATAGAAATTAGCGATGTTGGCGCAAATAATGTAACAATAATTGCTTCAGGTGCGATAACTCAGTCCGGTTCGATCGAAATAAACGGAACGCTTATTCTAAATTCAAGTGATATTATAACTCTAAACGAAACAGGCAATTCAATAAGAACCTTAAACATCACAGGTGCAGGCGGTACTGTTGATTTTACAAATACAGGTGCGCTTACAATTGCCGGAATTAATAATGTTGGCAGTAATGATATTACAATTGAAAATACAGGTATTGTAAACCAAAACGGAGCAATCGTTACAACCGGAATTTTATCTGTAACTGCAACCGGCGGTATTACATTAGATAGAACTGACAATAATACAGCAAATATCACATTTGAAAACAATGGTTCTGGAAATATAATTTATGTTAACAGCGGAAGTCTTATTGTTGGAGATGTTACAAATAGTAATGGAGAAATTACACTTAGATCCGCAGATAACCAAAATATAAATATAAATGGTGCAGTAACAGGTACAATAATAATATTAGAAGCAGGTGCAAAAAACGGAGATGTAATTATAAATACAACCGGCACATTAACTTCAACCGGTACTGGCAGAACCAATTTAGGCGGTTCTAGTCTTAACGTGGCATGTGATATTTCTTCAACTATTTATATTGGTGCAAAAGATTTTTCCATATCTTCTGCTAATATAAATCCAAGTGGTGCTACACATCTTTGTCTTGATTTAGATACAGTATATACAGATCATTATTTTCACGGTTTTGTAGCAGGGGATAGATATCACTTGCATAATGTATTTAATGGTAACAGAGATGTAGTTTATTATGACGGTACTATATATACAACGACACAAATTGAAGATATTTATTCTGCATTAATTAATCCATATTTTATTGATTCAAATATAAGTAATGAAACAACAATTTTTGTTAATACTAATAATAGTATTTTTATTCATGAAGTTGGAGATGTTCCTAGATCGATGACTTTTGAAATTCGAGGAACTGCAATTACCGGACAAATACATGTCATTGGTGATTATGAAGCATCAGAATTAACTTTATTACCTGGTAGTGAAGGAGTGTTTTTAAATAATGCAAACATTGAACTTGATGGAGCAACAAGTACATTTAATGTAAATCAGATAACTCTTAATGGATCTGATGCAGTTCTTGGCAGTACGATAGAAGCAAATAGTATTACAATTGGCACAATTATTGGCGTTAATAATTCGTTAACATTAACTTCAAGTGCAGTAACCGCTGATGCAATCGATCTTACTATAGCTGATAATTTAAGAAACCTAATTGTTGATGGAAATAGTACTATAAGAGGTAGTATAGAAACTGTTGGAACAATACAATCAACAACAGATGCTCAAGTTTATAATGGCGCTGTAACACTTGGCGCAACTGTAAATCTATCTGCAGCAGCAGGTAGTAATATACATTTCCAAAATACCGTAAACGGCGCAAATGCGTTAGTTGTTAATAGCGGAAATGTAATATTTGATAATATAGTAGGTGGAAATACAAGATTAACAAGTATAAATATTAATAATGGAGCTACGGGAACTACTACAATCAACAATAATATTAATACTACAGGTGATCAAATTTATGGTGCTAATACAGGAAGTGGTTTAATTTCTCTTATAGGAAATATAAATTTTTCAACAACTAGTAATGCGATTGTAAGGTTTAATGGAAATGTAGATAGTAATGGCAGTTTAACTGTTGCTGATGCAGTTCCAAATACTACAACAACTATAATTACTGGTAATATTGGTACAGCTGGTAATCAAACATATAACGGACATGTACGAATTGGAGGTACAGTAAATCTTACGGCTAATACGGGAAGTACAATAACATTGAATAGAGCAGGTTCAACTGATACAGTAGAAAGTATTGATGTAACTGCGCGTGCGTTAACAATAACAAATGCAAATGCAGTATTTAATGGAAATGTAGGAACTGTAGTCGGAACAGGTAATCCAATAGCTTCTGTTAATGTAACAGGCGGCGGAAGTTCTGATATTAACGCAGATATAACTACAACAACTACACAAAACTACGGCGGAGATGTAGAATTTGGCGGCGGTTTAGCAGGTGATACAAGAATTTTAACTACAACAAACTCAACTGTTACATTAGGTGCAAATTTAAGTAATAATATAACAGGTAATGATAGAATATTATTAATAGATAGTAATGCTGTATTTAATGGTGTCAGTGATGGAATAAGAACACTTACAGTTAACGGAACCAGTGGAATTAACGGTAATATTACCACAAGCGGTGCTCAAACTTATAACGGCAATGTAACACTGGGTGAAGATATTATATTAGATGCTACAACAGCAGGAAACTTAATTTCATTTCATGGCAATATTAATAACAATTATTCATTAACAGTTATAAACGCTAATGCAATGTTTGGCTTGGCAGCTGGAGGTAATACGGTAAATGTAGGTAGTGTTAGTGTAAGCGGTGAAAGTCAAATTAACGCAGATATTACAACTACAGGCACACAAACATATACCGGAAATGTTTTACTAGGCGGTGCTGGAACGACACGAACACTAGAAGGTGTAACTGTAACAATGGGTGCAATAACAGGTAATAATCTGTCATTATTAGTAACAGGTAATGCTGTTTTCAACGGTTCTACAAACACTGGAATGACAACTCTAGAAGTTACCGGAACCAGTGAAATTAATGGTAATATCACCACAAGCGGAAATCAAACCTACACCGGCAATGTTACATTAGGTGCAAGTGTAATTCTTAACGTAACAACAGCAGTTCCGGCAAGTTGGGTTTATTTTAATGATGAAATTGAAGGTGATTATTTATTAACAATTAATAGTACAAATGCTAGATTTAATGGTGATGTAGATATTGGCAGTATGGTTGTAAACGGTATCAGTAATGTAAACGCTAATATTACAACGGCAACCACACAAGACTATAATGGAGATATAACACTTGGTGGTACTACAGGAACAACTAGAGAATTAACAGGTACAATTATTAATATTGGTAATATTGTTGGTCAGGCTGCATATAACTTGGAATTAAACGGAACCGGCAGTATTAATATTTCCGGCGATACAGAAAATATTGGAGACTTATCATTCGAAAGTCCTTTGATAACTGTTGGTGGTAAAGTAGGAACTGATTTAATTGATAGAATTGGTAATATAACAGTAACAAGTAACGGTACGGTTGCTTTTAATGATGAAATATATGCCGTCAGTTTCACCCAAACAGGTACAGGTTCTACTACATTTGTTGGAATACAAAATTATTCAGGTAATTATTCATTTACAGGGAATGTGCTTACAGTAGAAGAAGTAATTACAGTTAGTGGTGAAACTAACATGAATAATACCGGCGCATTTACACTTATTAAGAATGCCTATTTTGAAGGTGATTATATAACAGGCGCAAGCGGTGAATTAACAGGCGCTAACCCTGTAGAAATATATTTTGGCGCTGATGTTGTACTTGGTAATTTTACGCATCATAATGATAGTGAAATAATTTTCTATTCTGTATCAGGGACAACAGCGGCACACGATTTAAGTTTCTTTACTCCACCTTCAAGTAATCGTGAATTATGTAATGTGCTCATCAAAATGGGAAGTACTGTCACAGTTATAAACAATAATACTGTTACTCAAAGAAATACTAGAACTCTTAAAATGGAAGCTGGTTCAGGTTCAATAGACGGTGCAAGGCTTATTCTAATTGATGGTTCATGGCAAATAGGAAACGGAACAGGACAGGCAGGTTTTACAGGTTATAATGGAAATCTTTTACTTGGCGGTACACCTGTACGTGCAGATAGAGAAACACTTGGATCAAGGATAACAGCTACTAATCTTAATTTAAATAATCCAACTTCATTTACTTTAGAAAATTCATTTTGGGCAACTTTAGAAGTAACAGTAAATGCAAATATTTCTGCTGCTCCAAATTTAACTCTTGCAGGCAATACACCACAACTTGTATTATACATGAATGGTATTGGCGCACAGACTCTTACAGTTAATCAACCCATTGGCAGTTTTCATGTTGGCGAGAATTCACAAACAACATTGGCATCTGTAGGTACTGTTTCTTTTAGAGGTGAAGTATTTATTTTGTCAACTAATGCAAGTAATTCATGGCTGAATGCCGCAAATAATAATATTATAATGTATGCAGGACTTGAGGGTACAAGAAATTTAATTGAGTATAATAATAATGGTTCTACTACAATAAAATATACCAGATGGGAAAGCCCAAATGTTGAAATAAATCCAAATACTTTAGGATTCCCTGATCCAACTATGGTTCCTTATGTTTTCAGACAAGATCCTGGCGGTAAAGTTTCTTTTGCAAAAGAAATTGGCGAAACATATACAGATATATTTTTTGAGATCGTAGGTTATACAATTTGGCGTGAATTTGAATGTTTAGAAAATGGAGCGACTATTCAATTCTCCAGAAATCCACATCATCATGTTGTAATGGATAGATTTATTATTGAAGGAGCACCTGGTGCTGCAAATTATATTACACTAACAAGATTAACAGAACAGCAATCGACAGATACTGCTCCATACCCAAATACAGTTCCATACGAATACCGTTCAACGATGGGAGCACCTGGCGGAGTTGGTTCAATTACATCATTAATGTTACCTGCAAATCCAAGACCAGGGGATTTAAAAACTACAGGTGCTGTTGAAATGAGTAAATACTGGAATATAAATTTAATTTTTGACGGAGTTGACCCAATAGGTAGATTTGATTATGTAAATTTATATTTCAGTCATTCATTTAATCAAAGAATAATCATACCTTTAGATAAAGATACGATAGAATTTGACCCCTACTACGCCACCGGACAAAGCAGTTATTTTAATTACGATTGGGTTTGGTTTAGAGTGCCTCGAACAATACTTTACAGTTTTACAGAGGATTATTCTGGTGATGGCAGATTGGATAGAATAAGGGTTCAAGCAAATTTTAAATTAAACGGAGATTTTACAGATTTTGATGTCTCTGTTGAAGGTTATGAAGTATTAAGAACCAGACCAAGTCCTGAATCAAGATTTGATTATTTTCATAATGGTTTCCAAATGGTTCATCGTTTTACAGGCACTGGTGATTTTGATGAAGATTCATTTTATATTTATTTAGTCCCAAAACCTGAAATCGATGGAGGTAATACCCCAAGATGGAATGTTATAAGAAATACAACATTGGCTGATAGGCAGCATCCTTCTATTTTAGTTGGCGATCCCGCTGTTGACAGGAATATTGTTCCTTTTGATACTATTCCGCCGAGGATTTCTTACACGCTTACTCTTCCCGGACATCCGCAGGTGTATGTAAGAACATCAGAACCTGTTGTAACAGGTGGGTTTCAATATGGAAGCAGCCCTGTTACAGAAACAAGAGTAGAAACTACAAATGCATATACATATACCTGGAGATTCTTTCCGATTGATGGAAGTAATCATCCTCCATATACACAAACTGTTATTTCCGCTACATTAGGATATATTTTAAATCTGCCGCCTGCTGCTACTCTTAATGTTAGCACTTTATCCGGATTAATTAATATGAGTAATACATCACAAATTGATGGGTATTTTTTAATTGAAAATATGGTAGATCAGGGGCTTAGAGCTTTAGATTGGAAAGATTTGGATAATCAATATTATACTGCGCCAAAATATCCTTTAAATTGGGGGTATACAAAGTATGCAATAGTAAGAGGGAATAGTCATTTAGGTATAAGTTCAGACGAATCTAATGCAGAAACTGCAGGAGTACCAGTTCTATTAAGTCAGGTATTTTTACCTCCTAACAGATTATTAACACCTGCAATGGTTGCTCAACTTGAAGATGGAGATGGTGAATATATAACTCCGCAAAGTTTTACAGAGGATTACGTTATACGCCGTGTAACAGACGTCCTTGTTTCAGTTCCTCCGACCAGTATTGATCAGGATAATTATTTTGCTTGGCCTATATGGGCAAGGTATGTATCTCCGTTAAATACAGATCCATTTGCTGATAATGACGAATGGGATTGGGATTGGCGTGATTATATTACCGATACCGGTATTTTAAGGGATTTTGACGGTTCAAGATTCCTGGAATATGAATATCTTAGTCAACAACGCGGTATTATACAAATGCAGTCAAGATTAAACTCAAGTTTATCCGGATCAAATTTTGAAATTTTCTGGACAACTAATGTATCCGCTGCTTTTAGAAATCCTGCACAACCTGCAGAAAGAGGAAGAGGTACTGGCGGATTATGGATACCGAATATTTTAAGCTTAAATGGTTATCGTCCGCGCTTTTATTATGCGCCGATTTATAATGCAACTCCAAGTGCAATCAATCAATCACCTTTAACTAACGTAGGAACTTCTTTATATAATTATGATTTCCCCGGAGCAATTACAAGCGGTAATAAAATAGAATTTATTTATCGTCTAACTCCTTCTTCTGATCTTTTTGTTGCTCGTCTTCATATCGCGCGAGGCGCTGCCATACCGCCTAACTGGTATCAGCTTGTGCGTCCGTTCAGTTTTGATATTCAAGACGTAAGACGCCAACGAGGCGGCGTAACAATGATGAATAATGTTATTAATTCCGGCAACAGGGAAGTCGCTTATATACGTTATCACATGGCACGCGCGGGCAGAGTAACAATTAATATTCACACAATGGAAGGCGCATTGGTTAAATCCATTAGACGAAACGAAATGCGTGAAGCAGGCGAATATACAGACGGATGGGACGGAACAAATAATGCCGGAAGACCTGTAGCGCGCGGTATGTACTTTATGCGTATTGTAGCACCTGACATTGACGAAATCAGACAGATAATGGTTATAAGGTAAATAACCAATGATTAAAAAATGCGGGTTTGTTACGATCATTGGGCGTCCTTCTGTAGGAAAATCAACGCTTCTGAATAAAATGTGCGGCGAAAAAGTTGCAATTGTAAGCAAGGTTCCGCAAACTACACGTAATGCAATCCGCGGAATTGTTAACCGCGAAGAAGGTCAGTTAATTTTTATAGATACTCCCGGCAGACATTCCAGCGAAAAAAAAATGAACAAAAAATTGATGGATGTTTCCAATAATGCAATTTCAGAAAGCGATTTAATTTTATATATTATCGATGCATTTCGCGCTCCCGGACAGGAAGAAGAAGAAATAGTTAAATTCTTAACACCTTTAACTAAAAAAGTTGTTATTGCTATAAATAAAATAGATGTACCTGACGCAGATATTAACCGCTCCAAAGAATTTATAACAAAGTATTTACCTTCTCTTTCTCCCTCCGTGCCTGCGTGTGATTTTAATAAAGAACGCATTTTTACAATTTCTGCATTCACAGGACAAGGTGTCGAAGAACTTTTGTCTGTCTTGTACGATATGATGCCCGAAGGACAGCCGCTTTATGACAGTGAATATTACACAGATCAGGAAACAGAGTTTCGTATTGCAGAAATTATCCGTGAACAGGCGATAAACCGGCTGCGCCAGGAACTGCCTCATTCATTGTATGTAGAAATTGCCGACATGGAATTTAAAGAAGACGATAAAAATGGGCAGCTTTGGGTAAGAGCATTTATAATAGTTGAACGTGAATCGCAAAAAGGCATGGTAGTCGGCAAAGGCGGCGAGATGATAAAAGCAATTCGCCTTGCGTCGCTGAAAAATTTTAAACAGGTTTTTGACTGGAAAATAGATTTGGATTTACGAGTTAAAACCGGCAAAGACTGGCGGCAAAAAGACCACACCCTTAAAAAAATCATCGACAGATAAATAGTTCGAATTAATTTCACACAGAGGCACAAAGGCACGGAGTTCATACTCCAAATCTTTTCCGTGTACTCTGTGCCTCCGTGTCTCCGTGTGAATTTATTTTAGGAAAGATTCTATAATTGTTAGT
>WQYB01000004.1 GCA_009781475.1 Treponema sp. | reverse complement strand
CGCCTTTCGCAACATCGACAGAAGACTGGGGTAAACTCCTGCCTTGGAATATTTTTAAAGTTTAAAAATTATTCGTTTAATTTTGCCAAAAGAAGTTTTGTCACCGCTTAATTTGACGGATACGAATATTTCAGCCAACCGGAGCCGGAGGGGGTTTTCGCACAAGCCTTTGAAAAAAGTAATAGGTATACATTAACGAATTGCTGGATGAGCTATAAAGTAATGTCGAGATTTCTGCCATCCTGAGCTGGCAAGGATTTTTGCAGGTCACCTTTAGGAGTTTTATGAATAATTTTTATTTTTGAAGCAAGATGGCTCCTAAAGCAGGTTCATCCAGAGTTTTTCTGAACAGCGGCATGTTTCGCCTGTTCTAAAAGCGATAAACAGTTATAAAAATATTAGAGATTTCGCGCTAGCCTAGTTAATTCCTAAAACTAATTTAATTCCTATTTCAACTTCTTCCATCGTTTCTTTTGTAATTTTTGAATATTTTTCTTTTAATCTGCTTTTATCAATTGTATATAATTGAGCAGCAATTATTACAGAATCGTCTTTTAATTTTGATTCTTTTTTCTTAATTAATTTTTGTTATTTCCCTTATTGATTCAAGCCCTGCTTCAGAAATAGGTTCAAATTCCTTATAATAATCATCATTATATACTTCATTTAATTTTTGGGTTATATATTTACGATTGTTCTTCTTAATGTATTCAATTAATGCATTACAATATAATGCACTCCGAGTAATCCCCATATTTTGAACTGTTTCTTCAGCTTCCAGATATATTTTATCTGGTAAAGATATTGCGGTTTTCATATATAATAGTATAACAAAAGTATGAAAAATTAGCAATAGTAATTTTGAATTTTTTAACAAAACTATTTGTATGATTTTTCATACACTATTATCATTTATGCACAAGTCGCACAAGCGGCGTCTACAATAACTTCCACGTTCTTTACAGAACGAATGTACGGCGACCGAAGGGAGTCATACCCTATTTATTCAAATATTATTTCGTCTAACGAATCATGTGGTTTAAATAATATATTTTTTTCTTTAATTTCTATTTCAATATTACAAGGAATACCTCTTTTTCCGAAAACGTTTAATACAACTCCTGTAAAAAGAGTGCCATTTTTATCACTTAATAAAAAGTTATTTTCATTAACACCAAAATTTTTGTAGCAAAAATCAACCTTCGAATGAAATTCTGAAAAAACACAATTAATTATTTCAAAATTATTTGGTAGTTTATCAATAATTTGCAATAAATCTCCGCACCATGTACATGCCAATTCTTCAGTTGTATCAATAGTAATTCCGTTAAAAAAAGCCATTTGAGTACCTCCTCCTGTTTCAGTTAATACAGAAATAGGGTCTATTGTTATATTAATCCCGGCTCTTAATGAAATTGATTTTTTATAAAAATCGTCAAGATCGATTGCTAATTTTTTTGTATGATTTATTAAATATCCTGAATAATTTACAGATTTGGTATTTTTTATATCAAAAAAAACTAATGATTCTTCATATACATTAAGTACATTAAGATGATTCCATAATTTGCTGTTATCATCAATGTATTTTATCTTTTCATAATAATCCTTTTTTTTAATATTCTCGTTAAAATAATCAGAATTTAAAAAGGTTGATAGACCTAGTAAATCATTATTAGACAATTTTGATATAAAAGTTTCATTAATTAAATATAATCCACCCCACATAATATGATATGGTTCCTGCCTCAAAAGATAATGGATTGTGCTTACCGCACCGCTGAATGAATAACAATTTGAATAAAACTTGTCAGCTTCATATACACAACACATTTTGTTGTCCGGTTTGTATGCGCATGCATAAAACATCTGTCCCATATTAATCTCCTTTTTTACTTTTATATTTTATTTATAATATAAATAAAATATAAAAACAAGTAAGTTAGTTAAATATACACTATATATAAATATAGTTATAAATAAACTAATATTATTATAATATAATTAATATAGAACTAATTTTTAGGTTATAAATAAGATCAACAAGAAAAACAAATAAACTCTTAAAAGGTATGAGCGAAAATACACGTAGACGTCATTTCGTTTAATACATGTTTATATAATATCGTTAGCTGTCATGGTATGCTATTAATAATGTAGTTCGCTAGAAAAATCATCATAAGATGAACAGCGAAAAAACTTGACAGCGACATATGGCTGCTTTTCAAAACAGATATTTTAGTTTATCCAGCACTTAACAATATAAAAATAAAGTAATAATTTGTATAATACAATTAACCACAACGAATTGCTGGATGAGCTATAAAGTAATGTCAAGATTTCTGCCATCCTGAGCTGGCAAGGATTTTTGCAGGTCACCTTTAGGAGTTTTAAGAATAATTCTTCTTTAAACCATTGATCTTATACTCAATCTTCTTTAAAATATTAAAATGCTGTCAAAAATGCGTAATATCGGAATAATGGCTCATATTGATGCCGGAAAGACTACAACCACAGAAAGAATTCTTTTTTATACAGGTAAAAGTCATAGAATTGGGGAAGTTGATGACGGCGAAGCGATAATGGACTGGATGGAACAGGAGCAAGAACGCGGAATTACCATTCAAAGCGCTGCTACTACCACTTACTGGAAAGACCATCAAATCAATATTATAGATACCCCGGGGCATGTTGATTTTACTGCCGAAGTAGAAAGATCCCTTCGTGTCCTAGACGGAGCAATTACGCTTTTTGACGCTGTGCGAGGTGTAGAACCGCAAACCGAAACAGTCTGGAGACAAGCGCAAAAATACAATGTTCCATGTGTCGGTTTTATAAACAAGATGGACAGATTAGGAGCTGATTTTTTCTTTGTTCTTGATGATGTAAAAAATAAATTAAAAATAAATACCGTAGCGCTTCAAATTCCTATAGGAAAAGAAAGTTCATTTGAAGGTGTTATAGATTTAATAAATATGAAAGAACTGCGTTGGATAAATAACGGTGAAGAAATGCAATCATCAGAAATATCCGCAGCCTATGAAGAAAATGCAAAACTATGGCGGGAAAAATTAATTGATTCATTATCTGGAATATCAGATTTAATAACAGAAAAATACCTGACAGGTGATGAAATCGAAGCCTCTCTTATCCGAAGCGAACTTCGTAAAGCTGTATTAAAACGCCAGATTCTTCCGATGTTTGCAGGAGCATCCCGGCGTAATCTTGGCGTACAACCTGTAATCGACGCTATAATTGATTATCTTCCTTCTCCTGCGGAAAGAGAAAATGCAATCGGACATAATTTAAAAAAAGAAGAAGACATAGGTATCCCTTGCGATCCTGACGGTCAGCCGCTTGGCTTAGTTTTTAAAATTCAAAATGATCGTGAAGCAGGAAGTCTTTGTTATGTAAGAATGTATTCCGGTTCATTTAAATCAGGTACTTCTGTTTACAATGTTGGAAAGAAAAAACGTGAAAGAGCAAACAGAATATTAAGAATGCATTCAAATAAATCTGACCCTGTAGACAGCCTGCAAGCAGGTGATATCGGCGTTATAATCGGCATGAAGCTCGCTCAAACAGGAGATACAATAGGCAGCGAAGGATACCCTGTCCTTCTTGAAAAAATGCAATTCCCGGAGCCTGTTATTTCCATCTCGATAGAACCAAAAACAATTTCCGATCAGGATAAATTAAAAGACATTTTGGAAATTCTTGGCAAAGAAGATCCTACTTTTACTGTAAAAGATAATGAAGAAACAGGACAATTAATAATTTCCGGCATGGGCGAACTTCATCTGGATGTTCTAGTTACTCGTTTATTAAAAGAATTTAAACTTGGCGCAAAAGTTGGAAACCCGCAGGTTACATACCGTGAATCGATCAGCAAGTCAAACGAACACAGCGAAAGTTTTTCTAAAATCATAGCAGGAAAAGAAAATACAGCAAAAATTACTTTACGTACAGAACCTGCAAAACGCGGAAGCGGCAATAAATATATATATGCTGCTTCTTCAAAAACACAAATCCCTGCTGAAATACTTGAAGCAATTGAAAGAGGTATTACGGGTTCATTTTCTTCCGGCATTGTAATGGGTTATCCATGTATTGATATAACTGTTACTGTTATAGATGTTCAATATTCAGAACTAACCGCAACTGAATTCGCCTTTGAAGCGTGCGCCAGCATGGCATTTGACGCAGCTTGTTCAAACGCTAATCCAATATTACTTGAACCTATCATGGCAGTTGATCTTGTTTGCCCGCATGAGTATGTAGGTGAAGTTATGAGCCTTGTAACGCAAAGAGGCGGACAAATACAAAGTATGAACTCAAAAGTTGATATAGACGAAGTAAAAGCCCAGGCTCCAATGGAAAAAATGTTCGGCTTTATGACAAGCCTTCGCAGTGTCTCCCAGGGTAGAGCCGGCTTTAGTTTAGAGTTTTCACACTTCGAGAAAAAATCCGAACGTTAAATCCTACAAGAAGTACGATATAAAAACACCTGCAACAATTGCAGAACCAATTGTACTTGAAACAATCGGACCCATTGCATGCATTAAAAGATGATTATCAGGATTGTACTGTTGTCCCAGTTTTTGTGAAATACGCGCTGCCATCGGCATTGCTGAAACACCTGAATTACCAATAAGCGGGTTAACTTTTCCTTTGGTAATTACACAAAGAAGTTTTGCAGTAAGAATGCCGCCCACTGTTCCAAAAGCAAATGCAAGTAAACCGCACGAAATTATTATCAATGTTTGAGGAGTTAAAAATCGATCTGCAGTTGCAGATGAACCGATGCTTAACGCGACTAAAAATGTAAGAATACTTAAAAGATCATTTTGAAACGCTTTTACATAACGATCTGCTACACCGCTTTCCCTTATTAAGTTTCCAAGCATAAGCATCGATATTAAAGCGCCTGCCGCAGGAACTAAAAGAAGAGTAAGAATTGTTAAAATAATCGGAAAAAGTATTTTTTGTTTTTGCGTAACTTTTTTAGGTTCCGGCATAACAATAACACGTTCTTTTTTTGTAGTTAAAAGCCTCATAATCGGCGGTTGAATAAAAGGAACTAACGCCATATATGAAAATGCAGCGATTGCTATTGCAGGCAGTAATTCGGGTGCAAGACGTGTCGCCGCAAAAATAGCAGTCGGACCGTCTGAACTTCCTATAATACCGATAGCTGCTGCATCAGGTAAACTAAAACCATCAAATCCGGGAATAAACGGGCTTAAGAAATTTCCAATAAAATAAGAAGCTGCAAATGCAATAAATATACCAAGCTGACCGCCCAAACCGATAATAGCGCTTTTTGGAGAGGCGATTAATGGGCTAAAATCCGTCATAGTGCCAAGGCAAAGGAAAACCAGAGGCGGATAAATGACCATTCGGATACCGCTGTAAAGAAAGTTCATAAGACCCGGCAGCCATTTTACGCCTTCACTGTCATAAGTACCAATTTCTTTAAAAGCAGTCTGATACTCATGATAGGCATTAAGACCTACAACCGGAAGGTTTGCAATCAATATACCGAAAGCCAGCGGAAGTAATAAAAGCGGTTCATATTTTTTAACAGTCGCAAGATAAACAAACAACAAGCTGATAAGGATCATAATACCCTGCCCCATTGTCATGTTCAGTATGCCAAAAGTTGAAACTACATTTTCAAAAAAAGTAAGCATTTTCCTTCTCCTTTTTTATAGTAACTATTTGATAAATTACACTAATGGTATAAAATAGTCAATATGAGAATTATAGGATTCGTGGTAAAAATAACGATTTTTCTCTTTGTTTTTCATTTATTATCCTGTTTAAATAATAATTTGGTTAACCCGGATAATCTTAAGGTTAATAACATCGAAACAGAAAACTATATCGATCCTTTAAAAGAGAGGGCTGCAGAAATTGTTTCTTTGATGGATGAAAGGCTCCTGGCGGCTCAAGTGCTTATAAGCGGTGTTGACGGAAGAGAAACCCTGCCTCTTAATTCTATTGATTTACTTACTGAAATTCCTGCCGGCGGAATTATGCTATTCAGGTATAATTTAAGCGTTAATAACAGTACAATCCGCAGCTTTCTTGCAGAAATTTCAATTTTAATTTCTGAAAAATCCGGTATTAAACCTTTTATGGCAGTTGATCATGAAGGCGGAAGTGTAAACAGATTTAGCCGCGATATAACAACACTTCCTGCTGCAGTATCATATTGGGATATTTTTCTCGAAGAAGGAAGAGAAACAGCTTTAGAAAAAATAAAAAACGACAGTTTTAAATCCGCGCAAGACATTAATATTTTGGGAATAAATATGAACTTCGCGCCGGTTGCTGAGTATCTTATTGATGAAAATCGTGTTTTCATGGCAAGCCGCTCTTATGGTCCCGATCCTTTATTTACTTTTCAAGCCGCTCTTGCTTTTATTCAAGGGATGGAAAGAGCAGGTATTATTTGCGTTGTAAAGCATTTCCCGGGAAGCGCAGGAACTGATCCGCACTACTCTGCTTCGGTATTAAATTGGGACAAACCTGCTTTGGATAAACTGGTATCTCCTTTTTCGCTCCTTATTAATAATGGAGCAAGAGCTATAATGGCAGCTCATACTTTAACACCTGTTATTGACAGTAAAATTGCAAGTTTGTCTTCTGTAGTTATGAAAGACTGGCTGCGAGATGAACTTGGTTTTGACGGTATTATTATAAGCGATGATTTTATAATGGCAGCCGCAGGAAGTCAAAAACCAGAAGATGCCGCGGTAAGTTCCATTGCGGCAGGATCTGACATGATACTTGTTTGGCCTGCACATTTAAGAACTACTCATCAAGCGATTTTAAATGCGCTGCAAGACGGTACACTTTCACGTGAAAGATTAGCTGATGCTGTTCAAAGAATTGTCTATGAAAAACTTAAAATGGGTCTAATTGAATTTTAATAACCACAGGGGACACGGAAAAACACGCAGGTTTTGGTACTAAAATACTATCTTATCCGTGAAACTCCGTGTACTCCGTGGTAAATTATTTTAAGAATTCTTTCCAAAGATTATCTATTTGCGGCGGATCGGCTGTGATAGTAATTTTTTCGTTTGGGTTTAATGGATCTGGAAATGACAAGTATCTCGCATGCAGTCTTATACCGCCCTCTTTTTCGCCACGTCTGGCTCCGTATTTAACATCACCTTTTATAAACAAACCAATTGCAGCTAATTGTGCTCTTATTTGATGATGCCTGCCGGAAAATAATTCTACTTCCAAAAATAAATAATTTGTACCTTCTGCGATAATTTTATAATTTAAAACTGCTTTTTTTCTGTTTTTACTTTCTGTATCATATACAAAAGATTTATTTATTTTTACATTTGTTTCTATCCAGTGAACTATTTGCGCATTTTGTGCTGGCATTACATCCGGTTTTTCTACAATTGCCCAATACTTTTTTTTGATGGGGTTATTTTTTTTATCTGCAAAAGCATTATACAAAAATACTTGGGTCTGTTTTGTTAATGCAAATAAAACACATCCTGTTACGGGAACATCGATTCTGTGCGCAGGCTGAATTAAATCTCTTTTTATGTTTAATAATTTCGCAAGTTCTTTTGGCAGATTGCTAATGCTTTCTTTAGTACCTTGCGCTGCTTTGGCAGCTTGTGCAGCTTCGCCTTTTAGTTTGTTTATTACAATACAAACTTCGCTTTGATAAAGTATACGATTTTTAATTAATTCCATATCTAATTATGGATATTATTATTTTCATCATCGCAGGATTTAAGAAATTCCATCAATGGATCATACCAGTTTTTTGCAATTTTTCCATCTTCATAAAAATCATAATACAATTGCAATATATGCGCCTTTATAAGTGTTTGATCAGAATCCGTAATTTCAATATCCGGAGCGGAACATGGATGTACAGGATTTTTTATTTTTTTTTCATCTTTAGTTTTTGGAGCAGATGAAAGTAACATACACGCAAACTTTTCAGCTTCTTTAGGCGGGAAAAACTCAGGGTTAAAACGTGTCATTGCATAAAGAGCTGCAGGTATGCAATTAACGCTGTGTTGTTTTACAAAAAGAATAGCGTTTGTTATAGCGGCAGCACCCTGTTTCATTTCTGCCAATTGCTCTTTTAATTTTTTTTCTTCTCCAAGTTTTTTTGCTATAACGGTAAACTGCAGATAAGTATGAATAACTACCATAACATGAAGGCTAGGAATACAGTATAAATGCGGGTCAAGCAAATGAATTACAAAAAAACGAAATCGGCCTATATAAAACGGCCTGTCTGTTGTGGAACAATTTTTTGTATATACCTTTGCCGCAAAAGCGTATAAATCCGACATCGACAAAATAAAATCCTTTATGGGAACAAGCGCTTTTCTTTTATAATGACGGATAAAAAAAGAAATCATTCTTATCCAAAATTGAGTAAAATCAATATATATCTTAATCCATGAAGGACGAAACGGAATCTTTTCATCTAATGGATGATCGACTTCTGTAACAGGGATTCTTCCCGGTAAAAACGCAGAAACATGCTGCCTGAAGAAAAAATTATAAAATATAGAATACATTACCTTATAAAACGCAGGGCGCAGAAATGGTGAAAATATTGTTTTTTTAAACGCAAAGACAGTTGATTCGCTGTAAACGCTTTCGTTATTCATTTCTATATAAAACAATACCAGTAATTTAAAGATTTTACTAGTGATTAATTGCATTTAAACCTCTTTTCAATATTCTTTTTTTTTGTTAAACTTTATATGAAAAAATAAAAATGAGGATAAAATATGATTCGTGGCGGAGATATAGTTAAAGGAACCTGTCTTTTACAAAAAGGACAGCCTTATTTGGTTGTTGACAGGGAATTTCATACACCGGGCAAGGGTACTGCGGTTGCCAGAATAAAAATGAAAAGTATAAAAGACGGTTCGGTACTCAGTCTTACCATACCTACCCAGCAGGAAGTTGAAGATGCGCAGGTAGAAATCCGCAATGCTCAATATCAATATTCTGACCAGGATAATTATAATTTTATGGACAATGAATCTTTTGATCAGTACGAAGTACCCATAAATGAAAACCCGGATAAAAAACTATATCTTCAGGAAGGTAATTCCTATCAGATTATAATCTGGGAAGGAAAAATTATTGATATTCAAATTCCTACAAAAGTTGTATTTACAGTTGCCGAAAGTGAAAACTATATAAAAGGCGATACAGCGACAGGAGCTACAAAACCTATAAAAACCGAAACAGGTTTAACTGTGCGTGTACCGCTTTTTATTAAACAAGACGAAAGAATACTTGTTAACACCGAAACCATGGAATATGTCGAAAGGGTTAATAACTAGAAATTTATACAGAATTTTCTCACACGAAGGCACAAAGGCACGGAGATTTTACTTCAAATCTTCTCCGTGAACTCCGTGTCCCCGTGACTCCGTGTTAAATCTTTTGACGAATTAACCTAAGTCGTTTTTGACTTTTACGCTTACTTCCTGATCGTAACAAGAGAAGCAATTATCTACTGCTGCCTTTTCAGGCGCTTTTGTAATTAAACTAACAAGCGGTACGATTATTAACCCAGCCAGCATACAGAATGCCCCGGCGTTTATTGGTGATTCTAAAATCTTTAAGTTAACCGGAAATTTGTTGAGCATTCGCAAAACAACATTCAAAATCATCACCGATGTGCTGAAAATAAAGTTACACCAAACGGCTGTTTTTGTCGTACGTTTCCAGTAAAGTCCGTAAAGGAACGGAGCCAAAAATGCACCTGCTAAAGCACCCCAGGAAATTCCCATAAGCTGAGCAATAAAATTAATACTGCTGTTATACTGAGAAATTGCAATGAATGAAGACAAAGCAATAAATACAACAATTAAAGCACGAATGATAATCAATTGTTTTTTGTCGTTCATATTTTTTATGACATGACCTTTTAAAAAGTCCAATGTTAAAGTTGATGATGAAGCCATAACCAAAGAAGATAATGTTGATATCGATGCTGCAAATACAAGTACGATTATAAGAGCCATTATAGCTTCGCTGTTAAAACTAGCAAGAATACCGGGGATGATAGAATCAAAACCGCCTGCCGGTCTTGCAAGAGTAGCGTCTGCACTGGTTGCAAATATGCGTCCAAAACTTCCAAGGAAATAACTTCCGCCTGCAACAAAAACTGCAAAGACAGTAGAAACAACCGCGCCTTTGGTTATCATTGTTTCACTCTTTATTGAATAAAAACGAGCAACCATCTGAGGAAGTCCCCATACGCCCAATGATGTAAGAATTACTACACCTAACAGGTTTATAGGGTTAGGACCCAATAGCGATGTAAATACACCGGGGTTAGCAGAAAATGCTCCTTCCGCGGAGGCTGTTCCATCAATTTGTGAAAGTGTCTTTGTTGCTTCTACAAAACCACCTTGGCTATTTAAAGCAATAATTATTACAGCCATAATACCGAATAACATAACAAGACCTTGTATACAATCGTTAACTGCAGTTGCGAAGTATCCGCCTGCAACAACAAAGATTGCAGTTAAGATTCCCACGGCAATTATACAAAATTCAAAAGGAACGCCGAATGCCATTTCAAAAAGACGTCCAAGCCCGTTGTATAATGAAGCTGTATATGGAATGAGGAAGATAAAAACAATAGCCGACGCTCCGATCTTTAAAGCTGTTGATAAATATCTTTCGCCGAAGAACTGCGGCATTGTTGCGCTTTTTAAATGTTGGGTCATTACACGAGTACGTCTTCCCAGTATGAACCATGCCATAAGAGAGCCAATAAGCGCATTTCCAAGACCAATCCATATAGCGGCACTACCGAACCTCCAGCCGAATTGACCTGCGAAACCGACAAATACAACGGCAGAAAAATAAGTCGCGCCGTAAGAGAATGCTGTAAGCCACATACCAACATTACGTCCGCCTAATACGAAATCGTTTACGTTTGTCGCTCTTTTTCGGAAATACAATCCGACAAAGATTGTCACCGCAAAAAACAAAACAAGCAAGAAAATTTTAATAAACATAAAACACCTTCAATAAACAGGTAAAAACCCGGGATTTTTAAATATACGCATTTCATTTTAATTATGTCAAGATATCTGTTATTTAATTTTTCATTTTTGATAACTTGAATAGAATTTTTAAAATTTGTATACTTTACAGCATAAATTGGAGGTTTAAATATATGAATAATAATAAATTAGCGTTATTAGGTGATGAAGCTGTTGCACTTGGAGCAATTCATGCGGGAGTTAGCGCTTCCTACGGATACCCGGGAACTCCATCGTCTGAAATAATGCAGTACCTTATAAATGAATATAAAAACGGCGGTCCTGTCGCACGCTGGTGTGCAAACGAAAAGACAGCGTTAGAAGCAGCATTGGGAGTTTCATTCGCAGGACGGCGTACACTTGTAACAACAAAACATGTCGGTTTAAACGTAGCCGCAGATGCTTTTATGAATTCAGCTTTAATAAAAATAAAAGGCGGTCTTGTTATTGCGATTGCCGATGACCCCGGTATGCACAGTTCCCAAAACGAACAGGATTCACGCTTTTATTCTAATTTTGCAATGGTTCCATGTCTTGAACCTCGTAACCAGCAGGAAGCATACGACATGGTTCGTGAGGCTTTTGATGTTTCAGAAAAATTTAACCTTCCTGTTCTTTTACGTCTTGTAACACGCCTTGCTCATTCACGAGCCGCAGTAATCCCTGCAAAAGAAAAACCGCAAAATCCTGTATCAAAAACAAAAGATAAAAATGAATGGGTTTTAATCCCTGCTTTAGCGCGTAAAAATTATTTAGGACTTCTTGAAAAACAAAACCTTTTACAGCAATGGTCGGAACAAAACAAAGTAAATAAATTAACTTCATCGAACAACTCCGGTTCTGATTTAGCGATTATTACTTCCGGTCTTGGCGGTAATTACTACGACGAAAACCTGGAAGACTTTTTAGTTATGCGCAAAAAACAAGGCAAAAACACGCCTATGCATTTACACATCGGCGCTTATCCGCTGCCGCAGAAGAAAATTCAAAAACTTTGTAATGAAGCGGATGAAGTTTTAATAATCGAAGAAGGTCAGCCTTTTATAGCACAAAGAGTTTTCGGTTTAACAGGTGCGGATTTAAAACCTGTAATTCAGGCAGGAGAACTTGATCCTGATAATGTACGAAAAGTTTTGGGTCTTCCTCCAAGAAAATCACTTAACATCGAGACATGCGCTCTAACTCCCAGACCTCCGGTTCTCTGTCAAGGCTGCCCTCATATCGACAGTTACGATTCTATAATGAAAGCTGTAAAAGAACTTGACTCTCGCCCTGGTCATCCTGATGTTGGAATTAATTCCGATATCGGCTGTTATTCATTGGGTGTTGCTCCTCCATGGAACGCAATCGAAAGTATTGTTTGCATGGGTGCTTGCGTTGGTATGGCAAAAGGCGCTGTCGATGCAGGATTAAAATACGGACTTGCAGTTATCGG
This sequence comes from Treponema sp., assembly GCA_009781475.1. Classification (GTDB taxonomy): domain Bacteria; phylum Spirochaetota; class Spirochaetia; order Treponematales; family Breznakiellaceae; genus WQXQ01. The sequence goes on along the minus strand of WQYB01000004.1, from coordinate 71,136 downwards.
CGATTCTACATTTTATCATGGCGGCATTACAGCTTTAATTGACGCAGTAGATGCAAAATCAACTATGACTTTAATCATTCTTGATAATTCCAGCGTAGCTATGACAGGCTGTCAGCCGACTATTATGCCTTCCGGTAAACTTAAAGGTCTATTAACCGGCTGTGGTGTAAAACCAGAACGCATTTTAGAACTGGAAGCTAAACCAAATCTTGTTGAGGAAAACGCCGTTAAATTAAAAGCTGAAATCGAACAAAAAGATCTTTCTGTTGTTATTTTCAAACGTGAATGTCTTGAAGCATTCAGAAAAAACAAGAAAGAAAACTTTTAATCAATCTTTTAAAAATTCCTTTAAAAAGGATCAAATACCTCTGCGCAGTTCTTCTGCTCTTGAATGAGCTGCGTCCATTACTGCTTTTGCCTGATTCTCGCCTTCCTGTTCCAGTTTGTGAGCGTTAGTCTCTCCTTCACTGCGCAGTCTGTCCGCAGCGGCTTGAGCCAGCCTTCTTTCTACAATGTTTTTATCTTCAGCTTCGGCATTTAATCTGTTTGCCGCAGCATCTGCTTCTCTTCTGACTCTATCTGCCGCCTGTTTTGCTGTACTTCGGATATTGTCTGCCTGTCTTTGAGCTTCTGCCATTAATTGATCGATTTGACGATTTATTTCTTCGTTAGCCTGAGTCCTGGCTTCATCAACTCTTTGTGTTACATTTTCTGTTACCTGACTTCTTACTGCATCAGTAATAGCGCCTGCAGTATCAGCAAGGCTGATATTAATATCCGGATGAGCTAAAGTACCCTGTATATGCCCTGCCAGTTTTACTTCATTTACAAGTGAGCCGCCCGGTATTCTATTTAAAAGATCAGTTGCGCCAGCTCCTATTGCCGAAGTCGGTATGATAGAATCCAATCTGTAATTTAAAGTTCTATTTAGACCTTGATCTCCGCTTATTTCGATCCTTGTTCTTTGCAAGACCATTACAATCGGATTTTCTATCCATAAACGTCCATTTCTAATTTCATATCCAATATTAATATTTCCCGGGGATGGTGTACGCAGCCTTTCATTGTGTAAAAGATCCGCCATTTTTCCAAAAAGATCGGAATTGCGTAACTCCAGATTATATGTCCGCAGTTGTCCTTTTGAATCTACAGTTTCCAATACAGGTGAAAGATCATTGTCAAGTATTGTGTGCAAAGTTAATGATGCCGAAACCTTTCCTGCATAATTCTGCGGATTCGGTAAAATGTTTTCAACTAATGAAAACGAAGAAATTGCAGAAGATATATCAAATTGATTTATATTCATTCCAAAATCTATAAAAGGAGATTTCATATTTTGAGTATTGTATTCGCCATTAAGTACCATACTTCCTTCAAGCAGATTCATTCCAAGATTCTGCATAACTACCCTGCCGTCCCTTACAAATAAATAACCTGCCGTATTATTAATATCCAATTTGTCAAATATTACCCTATCAATGTTAACATTCATCGTAAAGTCAATATTTTTAGGAACTTCAATTACTGTTAGCTGTACAGGTTCATCATGGGCTTTTACTTCTTTTTCCACGGGCTGATCGCTCATGAATTCATTAAGGTTGATTGTTTTTGATTTTAAAATTAAAGTTCCTTTTACTGTTTCATTTGCAAATATGTATGGTATAAAGTTTTCAAGCGTACCGTGCACAAATATATCAGAGCTTCCTATTACAGCGTCTAAATTAACAAGTTCTACAAACTTCGGCGAAAAATCAAGTTGCACACTTGAAATTTCTACATCATACTGAAAATCAGGGCTTTTAAAATCGAACCCTGTTAATTTTAAATGTCCGTCTGCTTGGAAATCTTCATACTGTTCTTTTTGTATTGTTGATAATCTTCCTGCAAGCGTTATATCACATTCCAGTAAACCATTTAAAGTTGTATCTTCTAATGGAATAATATCGTTAACAGAATCAAAATCTATTTTTCCCATAAACTTGGCTGCAACCTGTAAATCACTTTCCGGTGTTTTTAAATGAAGCGCAGCGCTGAAAGGATTGCCTGCCATTTCAAAACTGAACCTGTTTAAATCTACAGTTGTACGATCAAATACAGCACCATCGTAAAAAACCTTTAAAGCAATAAATATTTTATCGACCGATTTTGGAAGATCGGGATACTTAAACATTGCATTATCAACATTAAGATTCAAATTTGCGCTTGGCATTATATTTTCGTTGTATGTTCCTTTAATATCTCCGTTTAATAAAAGGCTTCCAGTTGTTGTTACATTTTTAAAATCATTCATATATATTGCAGGAACAAGTGAAAGAAGGCTTTTAAAATCTGTCCTTTCCGAAGCGTACGTTATATCAACATTAATGTCGTCATCTTTCATTTCTGCCCAGCCGTCAAATTTTAGAATAATATCATTTAAATTAAACCTGTTGTCCTTAATTACAAATCTAAAATTTTTAAGATCTGCTGCAATTTCCGAAACAAATCCAACTTCTGCCTTGTTAGCCAGTTTGATGCCGTCAAGCCAAAAATCTATTCCTTCAATTCCAAGATTCATTTTTAAATCTACATTTTCCTTAGTCATATCGCCTCGCAGAACATAGTTCAGCGATTGGACAGAGGCTTTCATTTTGTTTACATCATCTTGAAAATTAATTTCCATATTTCTAATTTCAAATCTGTTTAATCTGATATTTAACGCAAGCGGATCAAATTCTGTTTCTTGCTTTGTAACATCATCGGCTGGTTTTTCATCATCTTTTTTGCTTTCATCAACCCTGAATATTTCCCAGTTTGCCCTTCCGTCTTCCAATATATGTCCGTTAAGGCGCGCTCTATCAAGCAGCACAGATTTAACAATGATATTATCCATTTTAATAATACTTAAAATATCCGCAGTTACGCTGAACCTGTCAAAAGAAACCAGTAATTCATCTTCAAAATCATCAATACCGTTAATTTCCAATCCTTCCAAAGCAATATAAGCGTTCGGAAAATTACGGATAAACGACAGATTTAAATCTTTAAAATCTACTTTTGCCAGCAGCATTTTGTTTAATTCTGTCTTTGCTATTTCCATTATTTGATTTTTAAAAAGTATTGGTGTTATTAATAAAACCAAAAAAATCACCAAAATGATGCTTAATGTAATTATTATTGCTCTTTTCAATACTTTTGCGATATTTATCATAATTTCCTCACTATATTAGAGATTCCCTTAATTATATTCATAATTTCTTAATTGATTCTACTGTAAACATGACAATAATCTGGGTTTTCACATTAATAATATACAAAAATAAATAAAATAAGCCGTTCTTTGCTTAAAAGGATTGTATTCGTTTAGATAATTAGATAGAATATATTAAGTATGATTGAAAAGGCAATCCACTATGTTTGGCTTGGGAGCAAAGAGGTTCCCGAAAGATTTACCTTTTTCATTGAAAATTGGAAGCATCTTCATCCCGAATGGGAAATTATTAAGTGGAATGAACAAAACTTTGACTGTGAAAGTAACGATTGGATAAAACTTGCTATGGAACAAAAAAACTACCCGCTTGCTGCAGATGTTATTAGAAGCTGGGTTTTATTAAATCACGGCGGTGTTTATCTTGATACCGACATTGAACTTTTTAAACCTCTTGACGAACTGACTGCTGAAAATGATTTTATAATTGGCTACGAAACTGATTTATGGTTTGGCTGTGCCGTTTTGGCTTCGAAAAAAGGGCATAGAATAATGCATGAAGTATACAACAGGTATCTTACACCACGCAAAAAACTCGGCTCTAATATGTTATGTGTATTTAATTTCAGCGAAGTAATTAAAAGGCTTTACGGTATTAAACTTGATGGAAAAACAAAAAAGCTGCCTGATAATGCACAGCTTCTTTCCACCGATTATTTTTTCCCTCAAAATTACATGACTCGAATAACAAAGATGACTGAAAATACTGTAGCTATGCATCATTATTCATCGGCATGGCATTCCAAAGGAAAACTTAAAGGTCAAAAATTTGCAAGAGTCGTGCGGTTAATACTGGGAAAACATTTATTTAGTTTTTTTGAACAAATAGCCAAGGCAAACATGCTTATCAGGCTAAAAATAGAATATAAAAAGAGAGGAAAAAATGTTAATTAACAAAAGAAGAGAGTTTCTTTACGCGCTGAGTGTTTTCGGACCAAACATTATTTTTACAATGCTCATGGCTTACTTTACAAGCGCTGTAGATCCGCGTAATTTAGAAGTAAACAAAGAGCTTTGGGCATGGTCACAGCCGGACGGTAGTTTTGAACCTATCGTTTTTACCGCTATCTTTGGAATATTGTTCACCATATCACGCATATTTGACGCGCTTATAACGGTTCCGCTTGCTTCAAAACTTGATGGAATGAAAAACAAATATACGCGTTTAAGACTGCCTATTCTTATTGCGGTTGTTCCTCTTATAGCCAGCGTTGTTGCTCTTTGCATTCCGCTGACTTTAGCACCGAACAGTCATCTTAATACATTTTGGTTTTTTGCAGTACTGATTGTTTTTTTCACCGCTTATACTTTAGCCATGGTTGCATTTTACAGCGGACTTTCAAGTATTTGTAAAGACCGTTCTCAGCGGGCAAGGGTTTCTTTTTTCAAATCCTTTATCGACACTGTTCAATATGCATTAGCTTATGCGCTTATCCCGCTTATCTTATCCAGTTTAAAAGGAACAGGGCTTAATATTATGCATCTTATTTTAATGTCATCCCCTCTTATATTAACATTGTTTATTCCTGTGATAATGTCAAAAGGACAAAAAGATACTGAAGTTAATCCGGTTAATTCTGAAGCAGAACAAGATACCCAGGAGAAAAAACCCGGTATTATTTCCAGCTTAAAATTTGTTGTTACAAACAAAGCATTCTGGTCATGGATGCTTGTTGCTTTTGTTTATTTTACAGGTCTGCAATTATTTTTAACTATGCAAAACGAATTAATATCCGGCGTTTTACTGCTTACTCCTGTTTTTGCCGCGTTGCTTAATGCTGCTGCATTTGGACCTGTTCCAATCATGCTTTATTTCTACAATAAAATTATGAAAAGAAAGGGTATCCGCTTTGCGCTTCAAGCGTCGCTTTTTTCTTTTGCTGTGGGTATTATTTGTTTTTCTATGGGGTCGGCAATGTTCTTTCCGAATTCGATTGTTCCGCGTATAGTTATTAACGCAATAGGTGCGACAGTATCGAGTTTTTCAATAGGTGCATTTTTTATGATGGTTCTTATGATTCCATCTCAGGTTGCTGCTGTTGAACTTAAGGTTGTCAAGCGAAGAAACAGCGCAATGTATTTTGCCGGGCAAGGCATTGTAGTCGGAACAGCCGGTGCTATCGCAACCGGAGTTCTTGCTACAACTTTAAGAAGTCTTGATAAAATTTATTTATCAACATCAATGATTGGAGCTGACGGCATCATGTACGATAACATACCTCTTGGCGGTTTTATCGCTCCTTTTATTGTAGCGTTTTTGAGCCTTGTTGCTTTCTGCGCGGCTTTTTTAATGCCGAAAAGTTATGATACAAAAACAATAGGAAAGTTATTTGACAGTAACTATGTTCCGGACAGCGAAGACCTGGCTGATTCTGAAATTGTAAAAAAGGATAACGGCGTTAAATAGTAAAATGATCTGTGAAAATACAATAGACGGCGGATTACTTCGTAGAATGCTGCATAGCGGCTTCACTAGTCTTTCGCATAACAAAAACTATTTAAACGACTTGAATATATTTCCCGTTTCTGACAGCGATACCGGTACAAACATGAAAAAAACGTTTAAAAACGGTATTGCTGCAATTAACGGAGAATTTTCTTTTCACGATGTTTTTTCGTCTTTTGTAAACGGTATACTGCTAGGTTCAAGAGGAAACTCCGGTTTTATCTTGTCGCAATATTTTTTAGGGATTTATGATTATATAAAAAATAAAGATGAACCTGTTACGATTGGCATTTTTAGCTGCGCTTTACAGCATGCTTACGAGATTGCTTACAGGGCTGTTATACATCCTGCCGAAGGCACTATGTTAACTGTAATGCGTGATGGAATTGAAAAAACTCTGCCTAGATTAAACGATAAAACATCCGTAAAAGATTTTTTTGATGTTTTAACAGAAGAAATGTTTTTATGTGTTCAAGAAACTGTTAAGCAGATGGATGTACTGCGTGAAAATAACGTTGTAGACAGCGGCGCATTGGGATTTTATCTTATTTTTGACGGAATGAAAAAATCGCTTAATGATGATTTAGTTCATTTTAATTGTGAACAAAGCGAATTACTTCCAAAACGCATCCCCATCCTTGTTAAAAGTATTTCTTTTTTCCGTTATTGCACTGAATTTGTTTTAAGAATGTACGAAGAAAAAAATAAAGATTTCTTTGTCCGTTTACTTTCAAAAAGAGGTGATTCGATTGTTGTAGCGGCGGATAAAAGTGTATTAAAAGTACATATTCATACTAATGAGCCGCGTGAAATAATGGATGAATTTTCCAAATACGGCGATATTGCCGTAAGGAAAGTTGATGACCTGTTCCAGACAGAAGAATTTGAAAGATTAAAACTTCGTAAACATACAGACTTTGCCATTGTTGCATTTACAAAAGGCGAGGGTAATGCAGCTATCCTGGAGCAGCTTGGAGCAGATATTGCTTTTAATGTTCCTTCTGAACATTATCCCAGTGAAGAAGAATTAAAAAAGCTGATAGGTGAGTTTTTAAAAGAAAACCTGATAATTTTTGCCAATGACAAGGAAACACACGAAAGACTTAGAAGAATTAAATGGTTTTCGAATCTTCAAAATGTTTATGTTGCAGAATCTGAAAGTTTATCAAAAACATTTTTTATGCTTTCGTCACTTGTTTTTACCGATGAGTTTAAAAATATTGTAAAATCACTTGAAAACCTTAAAAAGCAGCATATTTTTCAAACATACATTAAAACTACAGTTATAGAAAACTCTACACAGTATTCAGGTTTTCTAAAAAATAAATTAATTACAACAGATAACTTTGAACAGCTTTTAGATACAGTGGCAGACGAAGAAATATTAAGATCATATTCAACAGTTATTATTTTCAGCGGAAAATATTGTAAACAAAAAGATATAAAAAGTATTCATGTGCATTTTGAAAAAAATAGTAATATAGAGTTTTCATTTATTGAAGGCAAGCAGCATGAATCTGATTTTATTATCGGAGCATATTAAAGGGTTATCAGATTTTATGGAAAATTATAAAAAAACTATTAAAAAGAACCTGAACGCTGTAATGAAATCAGATAAAACATTCAAAGATATATATAAAATAATATTTTCACATGAAAACCTTTTTGCATACGAAAGGCTTGTCAATTTAGAAATTGATGCAGTAACCTACAAAACGTTAGATTTACAGATACGATCATTTGCAGCATTTATAAAACAAACATATCCTGATACATCCGGTGAATATATTGCTATTGACCTTGTTAATACGCCAAATTTTTTAATTTCGTTTTGGGCAATTTTAATGAGCGGCAACAAACCGTATCTTGTTAATTCGTTTTACCCTGCGGATCTAAGAATAAAACTCCTAAAAATCCTTAATGTTAATCTGGTAATAACATCTTCAAATGACTATATTGATTTTACTGTTATAAATATTGACACTTATGAAAATAAAAATATGCAAATTTCAGATGAATTTTGGGATAATGAATTTGCTTTATCTTCTACTCTTACAGGTCTTGAAGCAAAGATATGCGTATTTGACGGTGAGGCTGTTGTAAATCAAATATTAAATACAAAAGATATTATAAAAACCAATAATTGGCTTATGAATGACTACAAAAAAAGAATTAAGGTTGTTATGATTTTACCGCTTTTTCACATCTTTGGAATTATGGTAAGTTATTTTTGGTTTGCTTTTTTCGGACGTACAATGGTTTTTCTCAAAGACAATTCCCCGGACACTATAAGGGGAACAATAAATAGGCACAAGGTAACGCATATTTTTGCCCCTCCGATCCTTTTCCACAAATTACACAAAGGAATAATGAATGGGATTTCGCAGGAAAGCGAAGTACGAAAAAAGAAATTTCAAAGAGGTATAAAACTTGCTTTTGCCTTGCAAAATATTTTTCCGTCATTAGGTGTTTGGATTTCAAAAAAACTTTTTAAAGAAGTACTTGCCGCATCGTTCGGATTATCTCCTGTGTTTATGATTTCAGGCGGTGCTTATATAGAAAGCGATGCTTTAAAAATCATTAACTGCATCGGTTATCCGCTTTTTAACGGTTACGGTACTACAGAAACTGCTATTACAGGAGCAAATCTTTCAAAGAGAATAAAAAAACGAACAGACGGCTCAATAGGGAATCCTTTTATAAGCGCCGATTACACTTATAACGAAGACGGAACTTTAGTTGTATCCGGCAGTTCTATTTGTAAAAAAATTATCACACTTAAAGAAAATCAATGCGGTTTTTACTGTATAAAAACTAATGATATAATAAAAACAATAAACAGACGGCATTACATTGTAGGACGGAAAAGCGATCTTTTTATCAGTGAAAACGGCGAAAATATACATCCTGATACAATTCAAAATGAATTAAAAGTTAAAAATGCAAACAAACTATGCGTTTTAGAACTGGATGGAAAACTTTCAATCGTTTTGGAATATAACGAAAAGCTGCCGGACACAATAATTTCCAATGAAATAGAAATATTAAAAAAGTCTTTAGCGCAAATCACCTACGGACAGAATGTAAAAGAGATTTTTGTAACCCGACAGTTAATTGCAAACCCAAATGCGATTAAAGTTTCGCGCGAGTTATTAAAACGAAAAATCACTGAAGGCGAAGTTATTTTATTGAATAGCAGAAATCTTAAAGACATCTGTTATAAACAAGATGACAAAACAGACGATGCTGCGATGTTATTAATTAAACAAGTGTTTAAATCTGCAGCAAATACTGATACAGAAGTACAAACTGGTTCAGATTTCTTTATTGATTTAGGCGCAACCAGTCTTGACTATTTTACATTGATATGTGAAATTGAAAGTATATTTAACATTCAAATCAATCTGGAAAAAAACCAAAACTTACGCACTCCGCAGTGCTTTTACAATTATATAAAAGAGATGTTATGAGTATAATTATATATTACTTCGGACTTATACAGCTTTTACTTTTTCAGCTTTTTATATTTAAAACAAAAACTTATTATGAGGACAATAATAAAAAAATTAAACGGACAAACGGCAGCGCTTTAATTATTTCTAACCATCGATCTTTTATGGACGGTATTGTTATCGCTCTTATATTTTTCTTTGAAAGATTACACTTTTTGGTTATTGATTGGTACAATAAAAAACGTAAATTATTAAAACTATTAATAAGAATAGCCGGAGGCATTTTTATTGAAAGAGACGGGCGCAGCCTAGATTTTATTCAAAAAAGCAAAAGAATAACCGCAAAGGGCAGACCCATTTTGATGTTTCCCGAAGGCGGTTTTAAGTTTACATACGAACCTTCAAAATTTTCTGAAGGATATATAATGATTGCAGTAAAAACAGGAGTAAAGATAATTCCGGTTGTTAACGATTTTAATTACGGACTTTTTAAGAGAGTTCACGTAATGATCGGAAACAGCATAGATTTATCGGATTATTCAGATACAGAACTTACAAAAGAAAAATTAAAAGAAATAAATGCTGAAATAAGCAATAAATATTTAATGCTTTTTTATAAATTAAAAAGAGAAAAAGCGCAGAAGTTTTCCAATAAATATGATTTTATCTCGCCTAAAAAAGGCGACATTATCCGCATTAATGCAGGTTCTCACCACCATTACGGCGTATATATTAATGCAGACGAAGTTATTCAATTTGGCTATACTGTAAACAGAGCAGGAGAAAATGTAATTGTTAATTCTATTTCTTTGAAGGATTTTTGCGGCGCTAAAATCCCTGAAGTACGCACGATGAAAAGAAGCGAAAAAAGATTTATTAGAAATGCGGAAGATATTGAAAAGTATGCAAAATCATGTCTTGGACAAGGCGGATATAGTATAATAAACAATAATTGCCTGGACTTTGCAAACAGAGTTACTTTAAAAATTTAGGAGGAATTATGAATGAAGAAAAACAGTACAGCTATGCAGTTTTTGCTGATATAGCCTGCGATTTGTCACCAGAACTTAGGACTCGCTTTGAAGTTGACGGTTACCTTAAAGGTTATTTATGTACCCCGGAAGCAGATGATGTCGAAGGCAGGCTTGATTTAAGCGATGAAGAGCTTGACAATTTTTATTCGTCATTAAAATCAAATAAAAACGGATACAAAACTGCCGCGCTCAGTGTTGATGATGTTACTTCATATTTTGAATCTTTTTTGCAGCAAGGAAAAGACGTTTTGGCTCTATGCATATCAAGCAGCCTCAGCGCAACATACAATGTAATGACATGCGCACAAAAAGCTTTATTGGAAAAATACCCCGAACGAAAAATATTTATTGTAGATTCCAGAAAATATTCGGTAGCTCTGGGACTTTTAACTGTAAAGGCTTGTCAGTTCCGCGCGGAAGGTTTATCACTGGAGCAAAATGCACAAAAGCTGGAAAAGATTAAAATGACACTTCATCAAATGGGTCCCATTGACGATTTATTTTGGGTCGCATCTAAAGGAAGAATTTCTCACGCTAAGGCATTTTTCGGTACTGTAGCAGGGATAAAACCTATGGGAGATTTTGGTCCTGACGGCATGGTTACAGTTTTAACAAAGGTAAGCGGCTACGAAAAGGCATACAAAGCTACAGTTGAATATATTGAAAAAACAATTAAATCTGCAAACGAACAGATTATTTTTGTCGCTCATTCAGCAAGAAAAAAACAGGCTGAAATCCTGGCTTCCAAAATTATTGAAAAAATAAAACCAAAAGAAGTAATTATTTGCAACGTATATCCTATGTGCGGTATAAACGTAGGTCCCGGGCTTCTTGGCGCATACTATTTCGGAACAGAAATAACAGACTTGAAGTTTGAAAAAGAAATCATAAATGACATAGTAAGCAAATTATGATTTCATCAATTCTCGCATTGGAAAACCCCTGGGTAATTACCGCTATTGCCGCAGCCTCTTTTGGGGCTGTAAGCGGTATTATTATGTTCTTTTTAATTCCTATTATAATTTTTTGCAACACAATGTACCGCAACCCAAAGAAGAAAAGAACAAGAGAATGTACCAATACAAAAGATGAACAGCAAATGTATATGTTTTCTGAAGGAATTAATTGGGCATTGCAATTCAAGGATAAAACAGAAGAGCTGCATATAATAAATGACGGACTTAATTTATACGGCGAATATATAAATTTCGGTTTTGACAAATGCGCTGTAATCCTGCAAGGAAGAACTGAATCGCTTTTGTACTCTTATTATTTTGCAGATGTTTATAAAAAAAACGGTTACAATATTTTGGTAATCGATGTCAGGGCGCATGGTCTTAGTGACGGAAAATATATAACTTCGGGTATAAAGGAAAGCGGCGATTTAGTTTCATGGATAAAACTTATTAACAAAAAATATTCCATAACCGATTTTACGCTTCACGGAATTTGCATCGGAGGAGCTGCGGCAGTCTTTGCTTATATCAAACTGAAAAATGAAGGCAGCGATTTAGTAAAAAGAATAGTTACTGACGGAATATTTTTAAGTTTTTACGAAATATTCAAAGAAAATTTTAAATTGCGTAAAAAACGCCCTTTTCCTATGCTTTATTTGGTTTTTTTCCTTGCATTTATTCTTGCCAGAGTCAGGCTTTTTGAAGAAACTCCAAAAAAATATATGAAAGATATTGAAATCCCGTTTTTATTCATTTGGAGTGCAAAAGATATTTTTTGTATTAAATCTAAAAGTGAGGAACTTTTTAATTCATGTGTTTCAAAATACAAAGAACTTAAGTTTTTCCCGGAAGGCAGACATTCCCATGTCAGATCTTCACAAGAAGCTGACTACGATAAAGCTATTGCAAATTTCTTGCAAAAATATAATAATGTAAAAATTACGGAGGTTAATTAATATGTATTGTTCTAAATGCGGCAAAGAATTTCAAAATGACGCTGCTTTTTGCTCCTCTTGCGGTAATAAAGCTGAACCGCAGCAAAATTCAATAGTTCAAGAGTCTAATGACAATAATCTGGTTTTTAAACCATCACCTGAAATCGCAGATTCTGAATCCAGAGCTGTAGCCTCCCTTGTTATGGGTATAATAAGTCTTGTTACAAGCTGGCTCATTGTAGGCATTATTTTAGGCGCTATTGCTATATCAACAGGTAAAAAGGCACGAACTGTTTTAAATGAAAGTCATGATAAATTTCATATTGCATTAGCAGGTGTAATTACGGGCAGCATCGGCTTGGCATTATCCATATTCATGACAGTATTCTGGATTTTTTACATTGGTATATTAATTGCAGTACTCAGTACCGCTCTTCATAATTTTTTCTAAAACTTAAGGAATGAAAACGAATACCAAAAATAAAATCCTAATCTTAACATCCGGAAAAGGCGGAGGGCACAAAAGCAGCTCAGATGCAATAAAAAATGCTCTTTCAGAGTTAAACCTCAATACGGATGTTTTAGCATTTGATTCTATGGAGTTTTTTCCCGGTTACGACGGTGATGAAAAAGGTTATATTTCTTTTACAACTCGATATAGATTTTTCTGGAAATTGTTTTTTGAATTTACATCGTTTTTCAGAGGTTTTTCAAATTTTATTCTTTATCAGGCTATATTTAAACGTTTCAGCATATTAATTAATGATTATAAGCCGGATATAATCTTATCGGTGCATCCATGTTTTGTCGGAAGTATTACTAATTGTTTAAAAAGAATGAAATTAAATACTCCGCTTTACACTTGCATTATAGACCTGGTTAAACATTCACACCTTTGGCATGATAAAAAATGCAAGATAACCTTTGTGCCTACAATCAAAATGTATAATGCGCTTTTAAAAAAGGGTTTTAAAAAAGAAAGATTATTTCATTCCGGTTTTCCCATAAATGAAAAATTTAACAAAATAAATAAAAAACCGAAAACAAATATTTCAGTTCCTGATGTTTTAATGGTAAGCCCCAGCTTAAAACGCGATAAAGTAACATTGAAATTTATACTTGCAGCTTTAAAATATGATGTAAATTTAACTGTTGTAACAGGAAGCAACAAAAAACTAAAGGAATACCTGGACAAAAAACTATTAAACAAAAAAAATGTTTCTGTGTTAGGTTATGTTCATGATATGGATTCAAGGCTTTCTAACGCTGATATTTTAATCGCAAAAGCCGGTCCCAATATGATTTTAGAAGCTGTAAAAATGTGCGTTCCTGTTATAATTACAGGGCACATACCCGGACAGGAAGAAAAAAATTATCAATATATAGTTGAAAATGAATATGGTTTAAAATGCGGCTCTCCCAAAGAGTTATCCTGTATTTTAGACCGGCTTTTCAAAAACGATTATGAACTTTTAAAAAAGTTTTCTTACAATGAAAAAAGCTGTAATGATATTTCAGGCGCTAAAGCTGTTGCGGAAGTTTTATTAAATGCTTTCTATTAAATATTCTCAAAATGATATAATTACATCAATCTCTAAAAACTATTTTAGTTTTTAGAGATTACCTTATGTAAGGAACTCTCCGTCTCCTGCTTGTTGCTTAAATATTGCACGGGGAGCATATATTAACGCACCTTTTTCAACAAGAACCATGCCATTTCTATTTATATCGCCGCCGGCAAACCATCCTTCTTCAGTTTTTTGAAGATTAGGAAGCCATGCTTTTGCTCCCGCTTTTAATATTATAGAGTTACATTTTTCAAGATTAGGAGCTACTAAAGTGGCTCCTTCTTCCAAAATAAAAGAGCCTCCGTTTCTTGCTATTATATGTAAATAACTTCCTTCCGATAAATTAATGTTATCTACGTTTTCTTCTACAGAGTATATATTGTCATCTTTTAAATTGTTACGAGCCCAGTGACGAATGCTAAAAAGCCTTTTTTTCTTTTCCGGTTCCTTAAAACCAAGTTCAATCATTTTTTCTGTCATAATTAATTAACCTCCATTTTTTTATCATATTACCATTTTTTTAATTCTTGCGCAAGAGCTTTTTTTTATCAAAAAAAAACATTAAACTCTTAACATTATATTAACTTACATGTATACTCATTAAATAATATGGAATACGCAACAGAATTGGCTTTGAAAATCTATCTTTGGTTTTGTATTGCAGCCCTTACATTATTTTTACCGCGTATCAGCTATTATTTTGCCGCCTTCAGAAAGCAAAAAAGACTTAATAATCCAAAAATGAATAAAATCGCCGTCATTGTTCCTGCCAGAAATGAAAGTGCTGTTATTAGCCATTGTCTTGATTCTCTTGCCGCTCAAACTTATAATCCCGAGTTTTTCGATGTCCATATCGTTGTTGCAGACCATGCCGATCCCACAATAAAAATCGCCGCTTCCTATGAACGCACCTATGTGACTATAATAAGCGGTCAAACCTGTAAGGGTGATGCTCTTGACGGTATTCTAAAAAAAATACTAACCGATACTCCGGATAAGTACGAAGCATTTTTGATAGTAGATGCTGACAATCTTGCATCACCCGATCTGGTGGAAGAAATGAATAATGCTCTTGGCAGCGGCAAACAGATCATCTGCGGTAAAAAACTTGTAAAAAATTGGCTAAGCCGCCGCTGTGATTCTAGATCAATTATTTCAAACTGTACTGCTCTTACATGGACACAGGTAGACGAACTTGGAAACCGCGCCCGTAATATTTTAGATATGACTATCACAATAATCGGAACCGGTATGATGGTGCGTACAGATGTAATAAAAGAAAATAACGGCTGGCCTTACCGCGGTCTTACTGAGGACTATGAAATGACAGCCGATGCTATTTTAAAAGGCTGGACAACATTTTATTATTCTTATGCAAGGGTTTATACAGAAGAAGCAACCGATGCAAAAACTGCTTTTAAACGCAGGATGCGCTGGATCAAAGGTTATACTCAATGCCAGCGGCGTTACCATAAAAAAATCGTTAAAAAAACATTTTCAGGAAAAGTAAAATTGCGCAAAAACTACGATTTTTTATACAGTACATATCCCGCTTATGCGCTACTCGGCGTTTCTGCGGCGGTGATGATATTCGGTATTGCCGCTATCTGTTTTTCACTTTTCGGTAATGCTGTAAGTCTTGTGCCGGCTTTGCGCCTTGCGGTAATTTCATTTTTATTTATATACGGCTCTCTTTTTGCCTTCACTCTTTTGCCGCTTATCGTTGATTGGCGTAATATAAAGATTCCGTTATCCGAAAAATTGGCTGTTTTATTTTTTAATCCAATATATACAATCGGGTATTTTCGTATCTTTATTGCCGCTTTTACTACAAGTTATGATTATTTTAAATGGGAAACAACAGACAGAATTCCTTTTGAAGCTGCGCAAACATTGTTTCCTGTTAATAAATCAGCATTGCATCACCGTAGCTAAAAAATCTATATTGCTCTTTTACTGCTTCGGTATAACATTCCAGAATTATATCCTTATTTGCAAAGGCGGATACAAGCATTAAAAGTGTAGATTCCGGCGTGTGAAAATTTGTAAATATAACATCTACCAACTTAAACTTATAACCGGGGTAAATAAAAATCGAAGTATCCCCTTCTTTTTGTACGATTTTTTTAATATTATTATCCCATGCGCTTTCCAAAGTGCGTACACTTGTAGTTCCAATTGCTATTATTTTACGTCCCGCCTCTTTTGCGTTTTCTATTTTTTTAGCAGTCATCTCATTTATAAAAAATGTTTCTTTGTGCATTTTATGCTCTATTATGTTTTCAGTACGAACAGGTAAAAAAGTTCCTAAACCTACATGTAGTGTTATAAAAACTCTTTCTATGCCGAATAAATCAAGTTTGTCTAAAATTTCTTGTGTAAAATGCAGTCCAGCCGTTGGCGCTGCAGCAGATCCTGTTTTGTCTGCATAAATTGTCTGATACCTTTCACTGTCAATACTTTCGTCTTTTCTTTTTATATAAGGCGGCAGCGGAACATGACCGTATTTATCAAAAAAATCATCGTCGATTGGTTTATTATCGATTTTATTTTTTATTTGTATGTATCTAAATTCATCCTGCGCTTTTGTTATTACAGCTTCTGCAATAATATTTTTATTTTTATCAAAAAATTCATAACGGCTGCCGGGTTTCCGACGTTTTGCATGTTGTACAATTGTTTTCCATTCATTGCAAGTTTTGTCATATTCAAGTAACAAAAATTCTACCATTGTTCCTGTTTCAATTGATTTTCCGGTAAGGCGGGCTTTTCGCACCTTTGTATCATTAAAAACTAATAATGGTTTTTCACCTGACGGGCTTAAAAACTTTTTTTCACATAGAATATCAGGTAATTGATCGGTATTACTGTGAATTCTTTCGCCTGTTATACGATTTAAAAGTAAAAGCCTGCTCTGCCCTCTTTCTTTGGAAGGAAACTGCGCGATTAAGTTTTCAGGAAGATTAAAATAAAAGTCGTTCGTTTTGATTTATTTCTCCTTATTTATTAATCCGCGTTAATCTGTTTAATTCGCGTTAATCCGCGTTTTATGTTTTCAATTAAATAAAGTATCAGTATTTACAGGTTTAAGTCCCAAATGTCCATACGCCAAACTTGTTACCATTCTACCGCGTGGAGTACGCTGTAAAAGACCTGCTTGTATTAAATACGGTTCATAATAATCTTCAAGTGTTTCAATAGATTCACCTATGGAAATAGCCAGAGTTTCAGCGCCTACAGGTCCACCCTTATAACGTTCTATTATGATGTTTAAAATTTCCCTGTCTTGTTTTTCAAGTCCAAGTTCATCGATTTCAAGACGTGATAAACCGTCACTGACTACAGCCAGTGTTATCGAAGGTTCTTTAGCGTACTGAGCAAAATCACGCATACGCCGCAATAATCTGTTTACAACACGCGGTGTTCCTCTTGAAGATTTTGCCAAAAGAGATGCTGCATCATTATTAATTTTTACATTTAAAATACCTGCTGAACGTTTTACAATCGCTTCCATGTCATTTTGTTCATAAAATGAAAATCTAAACGGTATTCCAAAACGGCTTATAAGAGGACTCGAAACAACTCCCGCTTTTGTAGTAGCGCCGACAAGTGTGAATGGTTTAATGGCAATCCTTAAGGTTCTTGCCATAGGTCCCTGCCCTACAACCCAATCGATTCCGTAATCTTCCATAGCGATATATAGCAATTCCTCAATTGCCGGTTTTAATCTGTGTATTTCATCAATAAAAAAAACATCACGCTCTTTTAAATTTGTTAAAAGCCCTACTAAATCTTTTGGTTTATCAAGAGCAGGTGCGGAAGTTTGAACAAAACCAGTATTAAGTTCGTTGGCAACAACCTGCGCCAAAGTTGTTTTTCCCAATCCCGGAGGTCCAATTAAAAAAAGATGATCAAGACTTTCACCTCGCTGCTTGGCGGTAGAAATAAAAATGGAAAGGTTTTCCTTCATCCCTTTTTGTCCGATAAATTCGGACATGTATTTCGGGCGCAGGCTGATGTCTTTATCGTCTTCTCCGTTTTGTTGTTCAGGACGCACAAGGCTGTCATTTTTATTTTTCATAAATAATCTCCAAATATTTCACACGGAGGCACGGAGACACGGAGTTTTAATTTTTTCATTAAGCGCCACTTAAATATATAATTGCATCTTTGAATAATTCTTTTTCCTTTTCACTATTAGACATATTTGTATCGGCATCTAAAGATGCTGCGGCTTTTACTAATGCTTCTGTTGCGGATTTTTTGTCATATCCCATACCTACAAGCGCTTCAACAAGATCATTATAAGGCGATGAAACTACTGTACTTTCCGCAGATTGAATCAATTTTCCTTTCAATGATAAAAGCATCTTTTGAGCGGTTTTTTTACCAAGACCGGGTACTGCTTCAAGTCGATTTAAATCGCCGTTTTCAAGAGCATGTTCCAAATCAGTCTGGGTTATTCCGCTCATTATTTTTACAGCGCCTTTTGGTCCAATACCTTCAACCTTTAACAATTCCAAAAAAGTATTACGCCGTATTTCATTTGAAAAACCAAAAATTTTCATTTGGTCATCACGGTGATATAACCAGGTAAAAATCCTGCACTCACTGTTTAATGACATTTCCTGAATATCATTTGCAGGCATCGATATATCCCATTCAATGTCACCGCAAAGAAGAAACAGAGAATCAATGTTTTTTGAGCTTACAATACCCCTAATACTGTTAAACATAGTATTATCATACCATTTTTACATAAAATAATGAAGATTTTCCTTGCAACTTTTACATATTAGTACTACTCTAAAATAGTATGAATAAAAAAAGTATTAAAAAAGCCTTTGATGATGATCCTGTAGCAAATGCTACACTCGCTCAAATGTGCCTTTCAGTATCTGAGAAATATAAAGATAATACTGCTTTTTCCATGATAATTGACGGTAAAATTGACAGATCCGTAACATATAAACAAATGGGTTACAGTTCTGCTCAAATTGCATCGGTTTTAACAAAGCTAGGGGTGCAAAAAGGCGATAGAGTCATGCTTTTTTCGGAAAATAGCCCGGAATGGCCGCTTGCCTATTTCGGAATTGCAATCGCAGGCGCTGTTTCTGTCCCTTTACTTACCGGTTTTTCCAATGAGCAAATTCAATATTTAATCGAACATTCCGGCGTTAGGGCTGTATGTATCAGCCGTAGTATGGCGGAAAAAATTGCTAATGTTGAAGATGAATCCGTACAAACCGACGATTTTTTAAATGAAAAGCTGCTTCCGGTATTTTCAAAAATACCTTTAATTTATATTGATAGTATGGCAAATTCCAATACAGAAATATCAGTTTCGATTGACGGCGAGAAAAAACTTTTTCCTTTGGACACAATAAATAATCTTCCGCTGCCTTTGCAGGATAATCCAAACGATCTTGCCAGTATTATTTACACAAGCGGAACACAGGGAAACAGCAAAGGAGTTATGCTCTCCAGCAAGAATATTATTTTCAGTGCAAGATCATCTTTTTCCTTTATTACAATTTCTCCGAAAGACAAATTGCTTTCAGTATTACCTCTTGCTCACTCTTATGAATGCGGCTTAGGTCTTATAGCGCCTGTAATTTGCGGAGCCAGCATAGCATACCTTGATCGTCCTCCGTCACCTTCTGTATTACTTCCCGCTCTTGAGCTTATACGCCCGACTGTAATGACTTCTGTTCCCCTTCTAATAGAAAAAGTTTACAACAATGGTATTGCTCCAAAACTTTTAAAAAACAAATTATACAAATTTCCTTTAACACGTTCTTTGGCGATAAGGGTTGCAGGGAAAAAATTAAAAAAGGCTTTAGGCGGGCGCATCAGATTTTTTGGTATTGGCGGCGCTCCTTTGGCTCCAGATGTAGAAAAATTTCTTTACCACGCTAAGTTTCCATACACAATTGGTTATGGTCTTACAGAAGCCGCTCCTTTGGTAGCAGGTAATGCGCCAAAGTGTTTTACATTAAAATCCGGTATTGTTCCTCCAAAAGGCGTAAAACTTAGAATAGCAAAGTGCCTAACTAACTCTGAATCAACTGAAGGTGAAATTCAGGTAACAGGACCCAATATAATGCTCGGTTATTATAATGATACCGAAAAAACTGCTGAAACAATTACAACAGACGGCTGGCTTCGCACAGGAGACCTCGGCAATTTTGATAAAAAAGGACAGCTTCATATAAGAGGAAGGCTTAAAGCATTAATTTTAGGTCCTTCCGGTGAAAATATATATCCAGAAGAAATTGAAAGGCTTTTAGGTTCTTCCCAGCTTGTAGAAGAATCTCTTGTATATTCAGGTCAAAAAGGCGAGCTTATCGCTTTAGTAAGACTGAGCGAAGCTGCCAAAAGCGCCTGCGTCGTTATTGAACATGCAATGGAAGACCTTCGCACATGGGTAAATAAAAAACTGGCGGCTTTTTCAAAACTTAGCAGGATAGAAATTAAGTACGAACCTTTTGAAAAAACCCCAACAATGAAAATTAAACGCTATCTTTACGTATAACTCAAAATTTAACCACGGAGTACACGGAGAAACACGGAGGGGAAAGGAAGAGCTTTCGTACTAAAAACTCCGTGAAACTCCGTGTCCTCTGTGGTAGAAAATTCTTATATTGATTAAACTCTCTTGTTCATGTTTCATATTTAATTTATAGTTACAACATGGCTGACTACATTGAACCAAGGCTCTTAAAAGGTTTTAGAGATTTTCTTCCAAACGCAGAAATTGTAAGGCGCTCTTTGATCGAAAATATAGAAAATACATTTAAATCCTTTGGATTTGTTCCAATCGACACTCCTGCTATGGAATATGCTGAAATACTTTTAGGCAAAGGCGGCGGAGAAACTGAAAAACAAATATACCGTTTTAAAGATAATGGGGAAAGGGATGTAGCTCTTAGATTTGATCTTACTGTTCCGTTTGCGCGTTTTATTGCATTACATCAAAATGAACTTACATTTCCTTTTAAAAGGTATCATATAGGAAAAGTTTGGAGAGGCGAAAATACCCAGCGCGGCCGCTACCGTGAATTTACTCAATGCGATTTTGATATAATTGGCAGTAATAGTCCGGCATCTGATTTTGAAATTTTATTTTTAATACATAGTGCTCTTCAAAATTTAGGATTAGATATTAATATCCATGTAAACCATCGCGGTCTTTTTAACAGGTTTCTTTCACACATTGGACAAATTGAAAAATCTGTAGATATTCTACGCACCGTGGATAAACTTTCAAAAATCGGTAAAGATGAAACATACAAAAACCTTTGCGGAATATCAGGAGATGTAAACGCTCAAAAAATCCTTGAGTTTATCGGAGCAAAGGGAAGTTTTAATGAAGTCCTTGATTGCATAACAAAATTATCAGGCGGTGTTTGCGCAGAATCACAGCGTCTTTCCATGTTATATCAATTTATGATCGACGTTGTTCCTTCATCAAATAAGGAGCCGTTTGTTTTAGCTCCTTCGATAACACGAGGGCTTGATTACTACACAGGTGTAGTTTTTGAAACATTTTTAAATGATATGCCGGAAATCGGCTCAATTTGTTCAGGCGGAAGGTACGATAACCTTGCAGGTTTATATTCCAAAAATACTTCAATAGATGCTTCAATAAGCGGCGTAGGTTCTTCAATCGGGTTAGACAGACTTTTAGCCGCTTTGGAAAGTTTAAATAAACTGCCGCCATCAAACAAATGCTCTGCAGCCATAACTTGTATAGATATTGAAAAATCAGGGCAGTATCAGGCGCTGGCTGCAAAATTACGGCAGGAAGGTATAACCTGCGAAGTTTTTTTAGATGCGGCAGGAAACGCGGAAAAACAGCTAGTAAAACAGTTTATGCTGGCAGAAAAAAAAGGAATACCTTATGTGATAATACCGGGTGTTAATCCGCTTAAAGACAATATTACATTACGCGAAATTGCTACGCGGCAAAACAAAGAACTAACACTAAATGAGGTTTTAAGTATTTTACCGAGGAGCTTCACAAAAAAATAATTAATTTTCGTGTTGGTTCGTGTGGTTCGTGGTTAAAAATAAAAAAAAAAGGAAACAAAATGTCATCTTGCTGTACGGTAGTTAAAGAAAAAGATTTAAATAAAAGACTCATAGTTGCAGGTTGTTTTAGCGCAGTGCTTTTATATATTGCAATGGCTCCAATGATTCCTGTAATACTACCCTTTCCTGAAATTATTTCACCAAATCAGGCTCCATTAATATACGCTTTAATACAATTAATACTTACTATACCTGTTGTAATAGCAGGCGGTTTTTTTTATACCTCAGGTTTTAAAAAATTATTTCAGAGAAAACCTGTTATGGATTCTCTTATAGCAATAGGCACTTGCGCCGCCATTATTTACAGTTTATATAATACATTTCAAATAATTACCGGAAACAAAATGGCAGCTCATTCTCTTTATTATGAAACAGCCGCTGTAATAATCACTTTAATACTTCTTGGAAAAAGTTTGGAATCTTCATCAAAAAAACGTACCGGTAATTCAATAAAAAATCTTTTATCGCTTGTTCCCAAAACTGCCATAATTATCGCAGACGGCAAAGGAAAAGAAGTACCTGTTGAAAAAGTTGTACCTGGAAACATTATTTACATAAAACCCGGCATGAAAATTCCTGTAGACGGAGTTATAACAGAAGGTTATACGTCCATTGACGAATCAATGCTGACAGGAGAAAGTATCCCCGTTGATAAAAAACCAGGCGATCTTGTTTTCTGCGGTACTCTTAACTGTAACGGAGTAATTAAAGTAAGTGCGGAAAAAACGGGAAAACAAACAGCATTGGCACAAATAATAAAACTTGTTGAAGAATCTTTAAATTCAAAAGCACCGATAGCAAAATTAGCAGATGTTGTATCAAGTTATTTTGTTCCGGTTGTTTTATTGATTGCTTTTCTGGCAGGCATCGCATGGTTTGCTGCTGCCTCATCAGGGCTTATCAATCTTCCTGAAAATCAAAGTGCGCTTGAATTTTCACTTACAATATTTATCTGTATATTAGTCATTTCATGTCCTTGTGCGCTTGGACTTGCAACTCCTACCGCTGTAATAGTTGCAACAGGCAAAGGAGCAGAAAACGGCATTTTAATTAAAAGCGGACAATCATTGGAGACTGCTGGAAAAACTCAAGTAATTGTGTTCGATAAAACCGGAACAATTACAGAAGGTAAACCCGAAGTATCTGATATTATAATTGGAAACAGCGAATGGGGAGTCGGCAACTGGAAGGATTCAAAAGAAATTAATGAAAACTTTTTAAAGATTGCCGCAGCCGCAGAAAAAGGCAGCGAACATCCTTTAGGACAGTCAATTGTACGAGAAGCTGAGAAACAGGGTTTAGGTCAAAGTCTTTCAGAAATTAATATAAAAGATTTTAAAGCAATACCGGGATTTGGAATTGAAGCAAATGCCGTTCTGCCAATAATATCTTCAAATAATATTGTTTCGGTACTAATCGGAAATAAAAGATTAATGCAAAAAAGAAATATCGTACTTGGAAAATTGGATGATGTTTCAGACAGACTTGCACTGGAAGGAAAAACGCCGATTTTTGTAGCTCTCTACGGAAAGATTGCAGGAATTATCGCCCTGGCAGATGTAATTAAAACAAACACAAAATCTGCAATAGAAAAAATCTACAGATCCGGAATAGACATTGTAATGGTAACGGGTGACAACAGGAAAACTTCAGATGCTATTGCAAAAGAAGCCGGAATTAAACGGGTAATATCAGAAGTATTGCCGCAAGATAAATTAACAATAATTAAAAATCTTCAAACCGGCAATAAAAAAGTTGCTATGGTTGGAGACGGCATTAATGATGCTCCGGCACTGGCACAGGCGGACATCGGCATAGCAATCGGCAGCGGAACTGATGTAGCTATCGAAGCAGCCGATATTATTCTGATGCGAAACGATCCTATGGATGTTCCTGCTGTGATAAATTTAAGCAAAAAAAGCCTTCGTATAATAAAACAAAATCTATTTTGGGCTTTCGGATACAATATACTCGGCATTCCTGTAGCGGCAGGATTTTTATATCTTTTCGGAGGACCTCTTTTAAACCCCATGTTTGCCGCTGCGGCTATGAGTTTAAGCTCTTTATCTGTTTTATTGAATACCCTCAGGCTTAAATTAATTAAGAATTAACCCATTTACTAAATTTTTCAAAATTGTTATACTGTTTTTATGCTGAAAATCAACATGAAAACGCCGCTTGTCGAAATAGACGGCGATGAAATGACAAGAGTCTTATGGGAAATAATTAAAGAAAAACTGCTTATTCCTTTTATCGATTTAAAAACCGAATATTACGATCTTGGGCTTTCTAACCGCGATAATACTAATGACGAAGTTACAGTTCAATCGGCGCAAGCTATTAAAAAATACGGTGTGGGTGTAAAGTGCGCCACCATAACAGCTAATACTGCAAGGCAAAAAGAATATAATTTAAAATATTTACTTCCAAGCCCTAATGCTACAATAAGAGCAATACTTGACGGTACTGTATTCCGAAAACCTATTTCCGTGAATCGGATAAAACCTTCTGTTATAACATGGAAATCTCCTATCGTTATTGGTCGTCATGCTTACGGCGATGTTTATAAAGCGGCTGAAATGGAAATAGAAGGTCCCGGTAAAGTTGAGTTAGTATATACAAAAGCTGATGGAACGGAACGCCGGATGGAAATAGCAAATTTCAAAAGCAGCGGAATTGTTCAGGGAATGCACAATCTTGATGAATCAATTAAAAGTTTTGCACGAGCCTGTTTCCTTTATGCCATAAACGAAAAAATCCCATTATGGTTTTCAACAAAAGATACAATTTCCAAGATTTACGACGGACGTTTTAAAACGATATTCGAAGAAATTTATGAAAATGAGTTTAAAGAAAAATGCGCCGCTGCAGGCATCGATTATTTTTACACATTGATAGATGATGCTGTAGCGCGTGTAGTAAAAAGCAAAGGCGGCTTTTTATGGGCATGCAAAAATTACGACGGTGATGTTCAAAGCGATATGATTGCAAGCGCAGCAGGAAGTCTTGCGATGATGACAAGCGTGCTTGTTTCTCCTTCAGGAGTTTTTGAATATGAAGCGGCTCACGGCACTGTGCAGCAGCACTACTACCGCTGGCAGAAAGGTGAAAAAACAAGCACAAATCCTGCAGCGTTAATTTTTGCATGGAGCGGCGCACTATCCAAACGCGCAGAGCTTGACAATCTTGGCGACCTTGGCGATTTCGCACAACGTTTGGAAAAAGCTGTGCTTTCAACAATTGATGATGGAATAATGACAGGCGATTTAGCAAAATTATCTGATCCGCCGCCTGCAAAAATATTAGATTCTTGGGATTTTATTGATGAGATCGCTTCACGTTTATAATTATTATTTCGTGATGGTTCGTGGTAAAAAATATAGGAGTTAGAATGAGTAATTTTGATTTAGCGCAGCGACAGGCAAAACTTGTTTTGGAAGACGGAAGTGAATTCCTTGGATGGGCTTTCGGCAAATGTAAAAGCGCTGCCGGCGAAGTTATTTTCAATACAGGTATGTCGGGGCTTATTCAATCTTTAACCGATCCCGGATGCAAGGGACAAATTTTTGTTTCTACCTGGCCTATTGCCGGTAACATTGGCGTGCCTGTTAATAAAAACGGCGCGCCTTTTTTTGATGAACATGGAATTCCTGTTTTACTTGAATCTGAAAAAGCTCAGGCAAACGGTCTTATTGTTTCTGATTTATGCGAAGAACCCAGTCACTATTCCATGAAACTTTCTTTATCAGCATGGCTTGAAAAATGCAATATTCCGGGAATTTACGGAATAGATACACGTGCTTTAGCAATTCGTTTAAGGGATCGCGGCACTATGCGCGGGAAAATTTTAATCGAAAAAAAAGATAAACAGAGCTTTGATGATATTTCTTTTAGTAAAATAAAACTTACAAATGAATCCGGATTTTCAGATGAAATAAAAACATATACTCCTTCTAAAAATAATACAGGTTTAAAAATAGCGCTTATTGACTGCGGTGTTAAAGCGAATATTATCCGCTGTTTTTTAAATCGCGGGCTGGAAGTTATAAGAATACCATGTAATCTTGATATTGAAAAAATTAATTATGACGGACTTTTAATTTCAAACGGACCCGGAGATCCAAAAGAATATAAAAAATTAATAGATACAGTTCGAACTGCACTTTCTTCCAATAAACCTGTACTTGGTGTTGGATTAGGAAACTTAATTATGGCTCTTGCAGCAGGAGCTGACACATATAAATTACATTTCGGACACAGAGGTCAAAACCAGCCAAGTTACGAAAACACTAATGCTGACGAAGGCAAAAACCGCTGTTATGTTACATCTCAAAATCACGGGTATGCTGTAAGAGCAGAAACGCTGCCGCCAAACTGGAAACAATGGTTTACAAACGCTAATGACGGCACTGTAGAAGGAATTAGATGCGAAAATAAACCATTTAAAGCGGTGCAATTCTACCCCGAAGGTTGTCCCGGCTCCCGTGATACCGAATTTGTTTTTGATAACTTTATCTCTGACATAAAGGAAAGTAAAAAATGACACCTAATACAAAATCCGGCAAACAACTGCCGAATAAAGTTTTAATACTTGGCTCTGGCGGATTAAAAATCGGTCAGGCAGGAGAGTTTGATTATTCAGGATCTCAGGCAATAAAAGCATTACGTGAAGAAGGTATTAAAACAATATTAATTAATCCGAACATTGCAACGATTCAAACAAGCGAAGGAATGGCAGACTCTACATATTTTCTTCCTGTCACACCCGAATATGTGCGTAAAGTTATCGAAAAAGATAAACCGGATGCACTTCTTCTTTCTTTCGGCGGACAAACCGCTCTTAATTGCGGTGTTGCATTGGAAAAAGAAGGAACTCTTGCAAAAAATAACGTACGTGTTTTAGGAACCCCGGTAAAATCGATAGAAGATACAGAAGATCGCCAGCTTTTTAAAAACCGCCTTGATGAAATCGGTGCTCTTACTGCCCGCAGCTTTGCAGTAACTGATTCACAAGCTGCGTTAAAAGCCGCCAACGAAATCGGCTTTCCTGTTATGGCGCGTGTAGCGTTTACACTTGGAGGAGCGGGCTCCGGCATTTGCCGCAATGAGGCTGACCTTTTAAAAAGATGCGCAATGGTATTTGCAAGAAAGAATGAAATTGATACTCCTGCGCAAATTTTGATTGAAGAATGGCTAGGCGGATGGAAAGAAATAGAGTTTGAAATTGTAAGAGATTCAAGCGATAACTGCATAACTGTCGCCAGCATGGAAAACTTTGACCCATTGGGAATACACACAGGTGAAAGTATTGTAGTATCCCCTGCGCAAACTTTATCAGATTCCGAACTTGGAAAACTCCGAAGAGTCGGCATCGACGTTATACGTCACCTTGGAATTGTTGGTGAATGTAATATCCAGTTTGCTCTCGACCCTTTCTCTGAAGATTACCGCATTATCGAAGTTAACGCGCGTCTTTCACGAAGTTCCGCGCTCGCATCAAAAGCGACAGGTTATCCTTTAGCTTTTATCGCAGCTAAAATAGCTCTTGGTTATTCAATGATGGAAATTGAAAACCGTATTAATAAAGTAACTAAATGCTGTTTTGAACCAGCTCTTGATTATCTTGTTGTTAAAGTTCCAAGATGGGATCTTACCAAGTTTAAAAATGTTGACGTTCGTATCGGCTCTGAAATGAAATCAGTCGGCGAAGCTATGTCCATAGCCAGAACATTTGAAGAGGCAATTCAAAAAGCGCTGCGTATGACAGGTATTGGAGCGCCGGGTATTTGCGGCGATGACAGCCTGTGCGGCGCTAGTTTTTCTTTGCCTTCAAACACTGCTTCAATGGAAGCAAGACTTCGTGACGCACTTTCAAGACCTACAGACAGGCGTATTTATGTTATCTACCGTGCATTTAACGAAGGCTGGACTGTTGATAAAGTTTACAAACAAACAAAAATTGACAAGTGGTTTTTAAGCAAACTTTATAACATTTGGAAAACAGAACAAGAGATGAAAAATCTTAAAAGTTCATCAACTTCCAATACTAAAATTAGTATACCTTCAGAATTACTTGCAAAAGCAAAACAGCTTGGTTTTTCTGATACTCAAATAGGTTCGTTTGTTAATTTATCAGAAATGGAAGTCCGTTCAATCAGAAAAGAATACCGAATCCTGCCTGCGATAAAACAAATAGATACTCTTGCCGCAGAATATCAGGCAAAAAATAATTACCTATACATGACATACAGCAATGCCAATTCTCCGAAAATAGGAGTTAATCTTGATGATGTAAGTTCATCAGGACAAGGCGTAATGGTTTTAGGTTCCGGCGTTTACAGAATTGGTTCGAGCGTTGAGTTTGACTGGTGCTGCGTTAATGCCGTTCAAACATCAAGAAATCTTGGACGTAATTCGATAATGGTAAACTGTAACCCGGAAACTGTTTCTACAGATTATGATATGTGCGACAGGTTATATTTTGAAGAATTAACTCTTGAGCGTGTTTTGGATATTTATGAAAGAGAAAATCCAAACGGTATTATTGTATCGATGGGCGGCCAAACTCCGAATAATCTTGCTACAAAACTTTTTGATGCAGGCGCTCACATATACGGAACAACACCTCAGTCAATCGACATGGCAGAAGATCGCAATAAATTTTCTGCTCTTTTGGATAAGCTCGAAATAAAACAGCCCGAATGGAAAGAACTTACAGACCTTAAAACCGCAAAAGAATTCGCCAAAACAGTTGGTTTCCCTGTTCTGATACGACCAAGTTATGTATTATCGGGAGCAGCTATGAATGTTGCCTGGGATGATACTAGTCTTGAAAAATTTCTTAATCTTGCAACTGATGTTTCCCCTGAACACCCTGTTGTTATTTCCAAGTTTGCAGAAAACGCAAGAGAGATCGAAATTGACGCTGTCGCGCGTAAAGGCGAAATACTTTTTCACGCTATTACAGAACATATCGAAAATGCAGGTGTTCATTCCGGTGATGCAACCGTTGTTCTTCCTGCACAAAGATTATACATTGAAACACTTCGTAAAATAAAACAGATAACCGAAAAAATTGCAAAAGCTCTTGATATTACTGGACCTTTTAATATTCAATTCTTGGCTCAAAGAGGAAAAGTTCGTGTAATAGAATGTAATTTACGTTCAAGCCGAAGTTTCCCGTTCTGTTCAAAGGTAAGCCGTGTCAACATGATAGAACTTGCAGTTAAAGCCATGTTGGATGTTCCTGTAGAAAAATCAATGGTTTCAACTTTAGAGCTAGGTTGTGTCGGTGTAAAAGCTGCTCAATTTAGTTTTTCAAGATTACATGGAGCAGACCCTGTAAGCGGTGTTGAAATGGCAAGTACAGGCGAAGTTGGATGTATAGGTTCAAGTATTTCTGATGCGCTTTTAAAAGCTCTTCTTTCTGTCGGATACAAAATTCCGAAAGCAAACGCGAATGTTTTATTATCTACAGGACCAATGGTAGACAAACTTGACTTTTTGGATTCTGCGCGCAAACTTGTTAACATGGGTCACCAGCTTTATGCATCACGCGGAACTGCCAAATTTTTATCAGACGAAAAACTTCCTGTTACAGCCTTAGCCTGGCCTTTAGAAAAAAAAGAGCCGAACATTGCAACTTTAATAAAAAACCGCGGTATAGATTTAATCATAAATATTCCAAAGAACAATGCCGAACTTGAATTAAAAAATGATTATACAATCCGCCGTATGGCAATTGACTTTGATATTCCATTGTTTACAAATATAAAAGTTGCAAAAGAATTTATCGATGCTCTTGAAACATTGCACAACGGAGCTGAAATTGAAATAAAATCCTGGGAAGATTACTGTTAGAAAAATATTTATTTATAAATATTTATTTAAATAGATAAAAAATAGTCTAACCGTTTTTGCCACATGTTTTTTTGTTCGGCGCTTGCAGAAGGTAATTCTTTAAATTTGTAAACCAATCCATATTTTTCCCATTTATCAGACCCAATGTTATGATAAGGCATTAAATCAATCGATTTAATATTTTGATTTTTCTTCTTTAATATTGCTAGAGCTTGAAAATGAGTATCATTATTGTTAATATCTGGAATTATAGGACATCGAAGTATTACTTTACTGTTATTCTTACAAAGTTTTGAAAGGTTTTCTAATATTTCTGTATTTGAAACACCTGTCCAGAAAAGATGTTCTTTATCATCAGTATGTTTAATGTCAAAAAGAAATATATCTACTTTTTTAAAAAGTTCATGCAGATAAGTAACAGGAAAAAGACCGTTTGTTTCCAATGCTGTTTGAATGTCATTTTCTTTACAGGCATTTAATAAGTTTAAAAGGAAAGGGAACTGCATTGTAGGCTCGCCGCCTGAAAAAGTAATACCGCCGCCGGATGAATGATAGTATTTTTTATCTTTAATTATCTCTGTCATAATTTCATCAACTGTTTTTAATTGTTCGCCTCCTTCGGCGGCGGCAAAACTTTCCGGATTATGACACCAAGGGCAGCGCATATTACAGCCTTTAAGAAAAATAGTTGTACGGATTCCCGGTCCATCATGAGTAGAAAATCGCTGAATATCAAAAACAAAACCTTCTTTTTCTGAGTTATTCGTCATACGTTGTCCGGTCTATAATTTCACGCTGCACAAAAGGATTAAGTGTTACAAATCTTGCGCTGAAACCACCGATGCGTACAATAAGATTCTGGTATTTTTCCGGTTCCAGCATTGCGTTTTCCAAATCATTTTTACTTATAACACAAATGTTGGTTTGTACTCCGTTATTTTCATAAAAAGTGGTAAGCAAAACTTTAATCTGCGCCAATGATTCTGTAAACAAACGTTTAGTCAGCCGGATGTTATTTATTACACCTACATGTTTACTAGCATCAAACTTTGCCATTGAGTTTAGTAAAGCCGTTATGCCGTTTTTATCTGCGCCTAAAGACGGACCGTTACCGTTCGAAAGAGCCGTACCTCGTTTGCGCCCGCAAGCTGAAGCCTCACAATAAAACCCCCATTCTGCGCTCATAGAATTATTCACACTTACCATCGCATAACGATTGAGTCCTGCCTTTTTTCCCGCAGCTATTGTCATATCTGATATATCATTAAAAACACGGACAGCCATCGCATCAGCTTCTGTATCGTCGTTACCGTATTTGGGAGCGTTTAAAAACATTAAACGTTCTTTTTCGTACCCTTCGAAATTCACATCCAGCATTTCAACAACTTTAGATAAAGAAAAAAGTTTTTCATCATATACATATTTTTTTATAGCGGTAAAACTATCTGAAGCGCTGATTATCCCAAAAACTTCGCTGGATGCATTTAAATACCGTACACCGCCTGAAAGCAATGGCTTCCCTCGCTTCAAACAATCATCCATAAGCAAACTAAGGTGCAAGTATGGCGCTTGCTGACCTGCGATACTGTAATTTAACATTTTATGAACAGCTGCATATTCAACAGGTTCTTTAAGTTGTTTTAAATAAGCCTCGTATAAAATATCAAATGTATTAAACGATGATATATCACCTGTTTTAAGTCCGCAAAATACATTATGGAACTTATCAATACCATTATGAAGTGTCATTTCCAGCGCTTTTAAAAGATTTATTCCATTGTTAGGAGTACCAGTACTCATACCAACCAAGACATATTCACCGCAGCCAAAAGGAACATACTGCTGCGCTTCTTCTGCCGGGACTCCGTATACTTTTTCTACTGCCGCAATATTAGTTTCATCAGAATAAATTATTGGAAATGTGCAGCCTTCACCGTTTACTTCCATTGCTTTTTGAAATACGGCTTGCGACATACCTTTGTAGTAACGCAGTGTTAATTGCGGTACTGTTTCTTTAAACCGTCTGGATGCTTCCATAAAAACAATGGCAAGGCGGTCGGCTTCTTCGGTATGCTTCCTACCTTTTCCGCCGATGATAATCCTGCAATCATGCATTTTATTAATTGTTTTTAAATGTTTGTACAATCCCAATACAAGCTGCACAGCATCTTCTTCTGTGATAATACCATTATCTATATCACAGACAAATAATTCACCTAACACATCATCCAGCCTTCCGTAATTCATCATATCAGAACATGATGCGTATATCCAAAATAATTGAAGACCTTCCTGGAAAGTTTTTGGCGCTTCATGCTGTATATTTTTTAAAACATCAGCCATACGGTTAAAGTGTATTGTGTTTTTTTCTTCTGCTTGTTTCCTGTATCGCTCACACACACTGCGCAAAGTATCTATCCACATATGTAATGCTTTATAAAAAGATGATTTACCATTTTCACCTAACATACGCTTGATTTCTTCGTCCAAACCATCCAAGCCAAGCCTTATTAGTTTGGCAAAGTCCACGTTAGTTCCGGCAATCCGTACATCACAATTAGCCAACCCCGGTGCTTTGTAACTATGCGCAGGTTCAAATCCATATTGAGCGATAAACGCATCGTTTACTTTTTTTGCAGTATTTTCCAACTTCCAGAATTCTGCAATTGATTCAGCTTGCATAATTGTTTCAGGACTTAATTCCGCTCTGCTTTTATCTAAAGCGTTAAGGAATAAAAGTTCGTTAAAATAATATGTATAAAGCCCTCCGTATTGAGATGAAAATCCTGCAAATCCATGTGAGACACGTCCTGCAATTTTATCATTATCGTCGATAGGACATAAGATCGTTTCCAATTGAAAATTGACACATTCTATTTCACGTATAAAAATATCGTCTGAATTAGCTTTGTATATATCTGTAAATTTAATCGCATCGTTTATTTTTTTTATTAATTCCATAAATTATCCTCCTTACTAATATTGGAATGAAGATTTTTTATTCAGGTAAATATTTTAAGTCTTTCTTATTAATTCCATTGGTTTTAGCTTTCCTGCTTTGTATGCCGGAATCAAAGAAGCTATTACAGAACACAATATTGCGAAAAAACCTATCATAAAAACGGCTTGCCAATCGATAATAATTGGAATTGTTTCAAGATAAAAACCAGGGTCGAGTATTTTAATATCATTTCCATTAAATAAATTGGAAAAAAAACTAAGTAGATTTTCAAGTGAACGAATTAAAGTATTAATATTAATTCCTATAATAAGTCCAATTGTTATTCCTATTAAACTCCCTGCAAGTCCTGTTAAAAAACTTCCCCATAAAAATATTGCACTTACGTTTAAAACACTTGCACCTGAAACCTTAAGCACTGCAATGTCTCTTTGGCGCTCTAAAACAAGCATACTTGTAGCCGAAGATACGTTAACTGCGGCAACTATTACTATTAAAGCCATTATAAACAATAAAAGCTGCCTTGTTGTTTCGTATGAACTGTATTGTGAATGTAAAAGATTTTTCCATGTATATACTGAAAAAATACCAAAATCATTTCCTAATTTTTTTGATAATTCCCATGCATAAAAATCTGCTTTCCTGTAAGGATCGTCTATTTTTACAATAAAACTAGACGATGATTGATCTGAAGATAAAATACGATTTCCTCCATCGTAAGTTGTTATACACCATAATGCGTCAAGTTCATTATAACCGCAGGAAATAATTCCATTTACCGTAAAAGATGTCATTCTCGGCAGCATTCTGCCTTCTTCATTTGTACGCACTGTCATCAGCCTTACAGTATCTCCCACTTGAGCGCCGATA
Source organism: Treponema sp. (assembly GCA_009781475.1). Taxonomy (GTDB): domain Bacteria; phylum Spirochaetota; class Spirochaetia; order Treponematales; family Breznakiellaceae; genus WQXQ01. The sequence goes on along the minus strand of WQYB01000004.1, from coordinate 37,715 downwards.
TTTTCCGCTAATGTTTCACCTAACACTACATCGCGATCTGAGTGCGGTTTATGAACTCCGTCTATAATTTTTAAAAGCTGAGTGCTTTTTTGATCGTCCCAAAAAGAAGGGTCTATCGAACGGACTGTAACTCCTGTTCTTCCATTCCTGCCGGAAAGTATTCCCATTCCTCTTTGTTCAAGCCACACTCCCCTAATTCCATCCATTTCTTTAACACTTTCTAAAATTTCATCAATATTTTCAAATGCATTCAGATCAAAAACTTGTAAGTGTCCTGTTCCCAATTCTAAATACCTGTCAGTTATGCCTTTTATCATTCCATCCGCTACAATTAATGTTACAATAATCGGAATAAGACTTACTGCTATACCTGCTGCTGCTCCGCGTAAATAACGTACGCCTTCACGGGCTCTTCCCCATAAGTATCTTATAGCAATAAAAAAAGAAGCAGTATTAATCAATGTATTTCCTCTTTTAATATTCCGTTTTCCAGTATCATCTTTACAGAAGCGTTTGCGGCAACTTTTTTATCATGTGTTACAACTATTAATGTTTTATTCCATTTTCGCGCTCCTTCATACAAAAGTTCAGATACTATTTCACTGTTTTGAGGATCAAGGTTTCCTGTAGGTTCATCTGCAAGAATTAAAGCCGGATCATTAACCATTGATCGCGCAACAGCTACTCTTTGCCTCTCTCCTCCGGAAAGCTGTGAAGGAAAATGATTTGTCCTGTCTTCAAGTTTAAAATCAGATAATAGTGTTTTAGCTCTTTCAATTGCATCTTTTTTCTTTAATCCTGCTATAAAAGCCGGAAGCATAATATTTTCCAAAGCTGTAAAATCTTTTAATAAATAATGAAATTGAAAAATAAAACCGATTTTCTTAGATCTATAAACTGAAATATCTTTTTCATTAAGCGTTGTTATTTCGTCTCTGCCAATAAATACATTCCCATCATCACAGCGATCCAGCCCGCCTATAATGTTTAAAAGCGTACTTTTTCCGCTTCCGCTCTGTCCGCTTATAGCTGCTGTTTTCCCTTCTTCTATTTCAAAATTAATTCCTTTTAAAATATGAAGCGTTTCATTGCCGGAAATATAGTTTTTAACTATATTTACAATTTTAATATTATTCATAACGAAGCACCTCTGCAGGTTTTATTTTAATAGCTTTTTCTGAAGCAATTGCAGCAGCAACCAGTGCTGACAGAAAACCAAACATAAAAATCATAACTATTTCTAAAGGAATTATCCGGTAAGGTATCTCTTTAATGTAAAATACTGCCGGTGAAAAAACAGCGAAGTTTTCTGTCATACCTGCTCCGAAAAATAAGGCTATTTTATTAATAATGCCGATAAATATATTTACAGTTGTTTCTACGAAAGAAAAAAACTTTTGGATATTAAATGCAATAAATAATCCGCCTATAACTCCAAGACTTGCACCTGTAAAACCAATAATTGCTCCATCCAATATAAAAACAAGACGAACAGAATTTTGTTTACCTCCGACTGCCCGTAATAAACCTATTTCTTCTCGTCTTTGTAAAACAGATCTCCTTTGTGCTTGAAAAATATTTAACCCAACCACAATAAAAATTAAACCTACAAGAACAAACATAAAAAGTTTTTCTGTCCGCAGCGCTCCGAAAAAAGAACGGTTATAATCTCTCCAGCTTGACAATTTTATTTCATCAGAAATATTATTATTAATAAACAGTTTTTCTGCCTGTCCTTTTATGTTTCTGTCATGAAAACGATTTGTTAGTTTAATTCCAAGTTTTAAATCACTATCATCATCCAAAAAACTTATACTATCTAAATTAATAAATGCCCAGCTGCAGTCATACTCATAATATCCTGTCCTGAATATTCCTGTTATTATAAAATTTTTATATCCTCCTTCATCTTCAGAGGATAAAATACCTGTTATCGAATATAATGTAATTTCATCTCCTATACTATTATTTAATCTTCTTGCAAGTTCCGCCCCAAGTAATACATTATCAGGACTGGATAAATCAAAAAAACCTGCTTCAAAATCAAGTTTTTCTCCCATCGTTTTGTCAATTTCAAGAGTATTCTCGTTTAAACCTCTAACCAATACAGCTTGCTGGTTTGCTCGTCTCCCTCTTGCAAGTGATTGAAATTCTCTGAATGGAACTACAGATTTAACACCCGGCAGCGAAAGCATTAACTCCCGCAGCATTTCAGTATCATCTTCATTAAAGTTGTCCAATCTAAGATGATACGAAGATACTTCCAGAATACTTTCGATAAATCCCAATTGAAATCCATTCATTACAGAAATAATAACAATCAATGCAAGAACACCAACGGCTATTCCTAAAACAGCCAAAATCGGTGAACTTGATCTCCCTTTGAAAATATATCTTGATGCAACAAATAATATCCAGGATTTAATCAATTTCTTACCCTTACTTCAGAGACTTTTACGCCGTCTTCCCAAATAGCCCTAAGTACTACAGTATTATTCATAAATAGTTCTTCTATTTCTGTATTTCCTTCGGCTCGCACAAGTCTTTCAAGAACACCATTTGTATAATTTCTTTCCAATATCCTGTCACCTGCTGCGTTATACTCATATTCTGCCAATTGAGTTATATCTCCTTCAATTTTTACTGTGGAAATAATACGGTTATCCTGCCATGTATTGCGAATAACCCATTCAATTATACCGGATTCATTAAAATAAGTTTGAACTAATACTCTTCCCCTTGAATCTGTATCATATATTATTCTTGAACTTTCAACTATAGAAACAACTTCAAAAAACTCAGGATACAAATTAAGTCTTTCTGTAACAAATAATCCGCTGTTATTATCCTGTATAACATATCTTGGAAAAGAAATAAGAACAGGATCATTAAGCCCTGCCAGCATATCTGTATAAAATATTCTTTCTATCGATCTAAGTGATAAAGAAAGGTTATACCTGTAATAATCTGTAAACAATATTTGATAATTTTCACCGTCATCCCACTTTTGAACAGAAGCGCTTATTAATAATTCTTCATTATATTCATAATCTATTTTATTGATTCCGCCGTCATCATAAAACCTGTATTCACAAATTAAAATCATTTTTTCATCAAATATTTCTACAAATCCTGTTCTGTTTCCTGTTTGGCTTTCATTATTAGCTGCTGATTGAACAAAAACAGCATTTACACGAGTGTTTTTTTCAATATCTCTAAACAGCCATTGAGTACGGATAGGATTCCTGTTTTTAAAAAGAGTGCGGATTTCTATCAGAAAATTATTTTCATAATATGAAGAAAGAAATTCCGGTAAATTATCATGTTGAATAAATTCAATTGATAGAGCATATTCATTTCGTAATGCTATAAACCGGGTATGAATCTCTTCAAGCGCCATTCCTCCGATATTTGAACGGAACCATCGTGAAGGCTGTTTTATCCATTCTTGAGAAATATTTATATTATCTTCGGGAAATTCAAAATCAAATAAAAAATCCAACTCCTGTGTCAAAGCAATTATTCCTGCAAATAAAAGTAATACGAGAAAAATAATAAAAACAATCTTTTTTTTATTCAATTCCGGTAAATCTCCTTACGAATAATTTAGGATCAAATAACTCTATGTCTGTATATTTTTCTCCGGTACATAAATATATTACAGGCAGCTGTAATTCAGATGCCAAAGAAAAAACCACTCCGCCTTTTGCTGTTGAATCATATTTTGTTAGAATTACTCCGTCCAATTCAACTGCAGAATGAAAAACTTCAGCTTGCGTAAATGCGTTTCTTCCAGTAGTTGCATCCAAAACAAGATATTTTAAATATCTTGCGCTGCCTGCTTTTGATTCTACTACTCTGTCTATTTTACGCAGTTCTTCTACCAATGCGGATTTTGTATGCATTCTTCCTGCTGTATCTGCAATTACAGCATCTATAGAACTTGAAAGAGCCGCTTCCAAAGCGTCATAAACAACAGCCGCAGGATCTCCGCCCTGTTTATGTGCAATTACCCTTGTATTTAATTTTTCTCCGTGTATTTTTAACTGGTCAATTGCGGCTGCTCTGAATGTATCCGCAGCTGCAAGAATTGTTTTTTTATTATATTGATAATTATACATATATGAAAGTTTTGCCGCGGTTGTAGTTTTTCCAACGCCATTTACTCCCAATATTAATATGGCAGTAAACTCTTCATCCTTTAAAATAAAACTTTCATTTTTGTCAGCTTTTTTAAGTTCTTCTTCCAGAAGGAGACAGAGTTTTTGAAGTAAATTATCAAATCCTTCTTTTTTACAGCGATCTTTGAGAACATCTGTTATTTTATAAGCGTGAGCAGGTCCGAAATCTCCTTCTATCAGTAAATCGCATAAATCGTCGAATAATCCTTCATCCTGATTATTTTTTCCTGAAAAAAAGTTTTTTATTTTTTCGCCGAATTTCATTTAATTACCGCCGGTTTTTATTATAGGTGTTGAACCTTTATTTGATGTATGAATATATCTGACTAAACGATAAAGACCGTATACAGAAACTACACCTACTGCAACAAGCATACCTGTGTATAAATCTGACATGTTCATATTATAATTGTATAAATTTTCATCATACGTACCTGTTTGAGCATAATTAATTCTAATACCGGTATCCGCACTTACAAAAGTATTATATGCAAGCCATGCTCCAATACCTGTAATCCATGTTCCGCCCCATACCCAATAAAACCACTGTCTGTCTCTGTCAACCCTGCCGCTTTGCAGCGGAATTGTTGCCTGTAAAAAAATAGATTGAGAGACATCAGAATTGTCAGGTGTTTGAAAAATAATACTGCTTTTCCATTGATCAATCGTTTCAAGTTCTAAATATTCTATTTGGTTTACAGGTAAACGTAATGTTAACGGAGCTTCACCCACATATAATGCTCCATGATATACGCTTCCTTCTTTGTTTGAAAATATTTCTATTTGTGCATATTCAACAGGGTTTAAATATATATTAAATTCAACATGTTCACCGTCAAAAAGTTCTGTTTCGAATGTAAGACTTTCATGATTCGCGGCAGACGCTGATACTGTAATTACTCCCGGCGGATATTCCAGCGTTTCGCTTTCTCCTCTTGCAGCAAAAGTTCTGTTAATTAAAACCAGCGTATCATCCGGCTGCGCTCTTATCACTAAAGTAGCGGGACGGTTTCCCGAAAGCACGGAAAGCAGGCGTCTTGTTATTTCGTCTAACGCATTATCAAGATCGTCTAAAGAAAATATTATATTATCTTCCCAGACATACGATCTTGTATAAACAGTATAAAGTTTTATTGTTAAATAATATCTTCCGTGAAAATCAGAAATTGAACCGCTAAGAAAAGCATCAGCTTTTTGCTCGTTACAAAATCTAAACTCTGTTCCTGCAGCCGGTGATTGCGGAAATATTAAATTAAGATTAGAAGGGGTTAGATTAAACTCAGGCTCTTTATTAATTAAAGGAGTATTATCTTCAATTTCCTGCAAAACAGATCTTAATCTTTCTATGTCTGCATCCAATCTTGTTATATTTTGCCGATACCTCCAGTTAGATTCTCCAATATACACTTGATTCGATCTTTCATTTAATTTTACAGAAAGAGATCTTGAAGCATTTAAACGCTGCTGATACCATGTGTAATTTACGTAATAATTATATTCCTGCAAAACACGGGTGCGAAAACTTACTGTATTTATTTTTTCTACCATTTTTCTTGTAACAACGCTTGAAATATTTATTTTTTCCGCAGGCAGTGAACTTGTATCAAAATCGGTAATACATAAAATCCATTCATTATTCTGCGTTAAGATCTCGGTTTCAGATGAATCAATAAATCCCATTGCGTATAACTGAACGCTTAAACTTGCGAAAAATATCAATAAAATTAATATTTTTATTTTCAATTATACTCCTGATTTGAACGCCAGGAAAACTTCAGGTATTCTTCAATAAATGGATCGATATCACCATCCATTACTGCCTGGATATTTCCTTTTTCAACCTTTGTCCGGTAATCTTTTACCATCGTATATGGCTGAAACACATACGATCTTATCTGGTTACCCCAGGAAATATCTTTTTTTTCCTGAGAGAACTTTGCATTTTCTTTTTCTTTTTCCTGCCTGTAGTGTTCGTAAAGCCGCGCTTTTAAAATGCTCATTGCGATTGCGCGGTTTTTAATCTGACTGCGTTCATTTTGACAAGCAACTACAATGCCGGTAGGAAGATGAGTAAACCGTACAGCACTGTCAGTTTTGTTGACATGCTGCCCTCCGGCTCCGCCTGCCCTGTAAGTATCTACTCGTAAATCTTCAGGTTTTATTTCTACTTCGATTGTATCATCAATAACCGGAAATAAATAAACAGAAGCAAACGATGTATGCCTTCGTGCATTTGAATCAAAAGGGCTTATTCTGACAAGCCGGTGAATACCGGATTCGCCTTTTAAATAACCGTAAGCGTAATCACCTTCGATTCGGCAAGTGGCAGATTTAATTCCGCCTTCCGCTTCCTGCCTGTCAACTTCTTCTACGGTAAAACCTTTTTGTTCAGCCCATCGAAGGTACATACGGTAAAGCATCTGCGACCAGTCACATGCTTCGGTTCCGCCGGCTCCCGAATGAACTGTAAAAAAGCACGCATTTTTATCCATTTCACCTGACATCAATTCGATGATGTTTAATTTTTCGTATCGGGTAATTAAATTGTTTAATATATTTTCAATGCCTGAGCTTTCACTTTCATCTTTTGCTTCGGAAGCAAGTTCAAAAAGAGTTTGCAGATCTATCATTTCATCACGAAGTGATTTCCAGGGTTCGTATCTATTTTTAAGACTTTTTAAAGCCGAGACTGTTTTTTCTACTGTTTCTTGATCATTCCAAAAACCCGGCTGCGCAGTTTTCTCTTCAAGTTCGATTATACGCTGTGCAAATGAAGCGTCTTCAAAGCCGCCTCCAGGTATCATTTATTTTTTTAAATAAATCTTCAATGGGCGCACCCAATTCTGAAAGCAACATAATTTACTCCTATACTATGGTTAATAATAATCAAAATCGCCGTTAATTTCAATATAATTACACACAGTACAGGAAATCTAAAAGACAGAGCGCACCGCTAAAAAAACCGGAACACTCTGCCTTTTGATAGTGAACCTATTCTTCTGTTTTTACTTCCTCTTTTGCGGTTTTTGCACCTTTGGAGGTTTTATCACCTGCTCCCTTAGCTTGCGGAAATTCCCTTCCCGGAAAAATCTTCTGACGCAGTGTAACTTCAAGCTCTTTTAAAAAATCGGGATGCTGTTCCAGGTATTCGCGGGCATTGTCCCTGCCTTGCCCAATTTTGTCTTCTTTGTATGAATACCAAGCACCGCTTTTTTTAATAATTTCGTATTTGACAGCGCAGTCAAGAATACTTCCTGTTGCTGAAATTCCCTTGCCGAACATAAGTTCAATTTCGGTTTTTCTGAAAGGAGGCGCAACCTTGTTTTTTACAACTTTTACGCGCACCCTGTTGCCGATTGCATCTGTGTCCTTACTGACTTCGATTGTTTCTGTTTTACGCACTTCAAGACGTACAGACGAATAAAATTTAAGTGCATTTCCGCCTGTTGTAGTTTCAGGGTTGCCGAAAAATACGCCGATTTTCATTCTGATTTGGTTGATAAAAATCAAAATTGTCCTTGACTTACCAATCGTTGCCGTAAGTTTACGCAGAGCCTGACTCATAAGACGGGCTTGAGCTCCCATTTGAGCATCTCCCATTTCTCCTTCAATTTCTGATTGAGGGGTTAGGGCTGCAACAGAGTCTACTACGATTACATCAACAGCGCCGGATCGGACAAGGCTTTCTGTAATTTCCATCGCCTGCTCGCCGTTATCCGGCTGGCTGACCCAAAGTTCATCGATGTTAACCCCAAGATTTTTTGCGTAAACAGGATCAAGGGCATGTTCTGCATCGATAAACGCTGCATTTCCGCCCAGTTTTTGAGCTTCTGCTATCGCATGAAGCGCTAAAGTGGTTTTCCCCGATGATTCAGGACCGTAAATCTCGATAATGCGCCCTCGCGGATACCCGCCGATGCCAAGCGCTTCATCCAAAAGAATTGAACCTGAAGGTACTACCTCGATACCGGCAGCGCCGTCTGACGTTCCCAGTTTAATTAATGATCCCGCGCCAAACTGTTTTTCAATTTGAAGCCGGGCCGCTTCCAGGGCTTTAGTTCTCTCTTCGCTTGAAGCTAAAGGACTGACCCTTGATTTTTCTGATTCATTTGATTTTGCCATAATAATCTCCTCCCTCTTATATGGCGCGCAGGTGTACAGCGCATGACTGAATTAACAAAATTTTATCATATTTTATTAATTTTGTCTATAGACTACTACATATTTGTAAAGTAGTATTAACGCTGAAAAACTGACAAAATACTATACATGAATCCATTTGTCGTATGCGCTACCCGTTCGATGCGCAATTATACATCCCAAGTAATTCAATATTTATCCAAATATCTAAGTTTTTCAAAAATCGCAGATCAAATAAACGGTATCGATCTTTTAAATACCGATTGTTTTGCAGACGGTGAATTGGAAGTTTCTGTTAATTCATCAATAAGAGGCAAGGATGTAATCATCTTTTCTTCAAGTGCCAGAAATGATGCCGGCATAAATGTTGAAGAAGCTAAAGTCGAACTTTACCACGCTATAGACGCATTGATAAGATGCCAGGCAAAACGAATTATCATCTTTGAACCTTTTATTTCCTGTTCACGATCTGATCGTACAACAAGAAGAAGTTCTGTCGGTTTATGGGTTCATCTTAAAACACTTTCAGGTCTGGGAGCCCGCCATATTGTTACATTTCAATTGCATTCAGACAAATCAAAAACAATGCTAGACCCTTCTGTATGCGCAATCGATGATATTCCTGCATTAACCCTTTTAAAAAAATATCTTTGTGATAACTATATAAAAACACTGGATCGATTGGAAAATGATGTAAGAGCCAATTGGGCATTTTGTTCTGTTGATGCAGGCGGAGAAAAACTAGCTCGCGTTTTTGCCAATTCATTCGGAGCGCCTTTGGTTGTCGCTCACAAACAGCGCGATTATTCCAAACCAAACACAGTAGAATCGATTAACATCCTTTCTGCAGAACCCGTAGAAGGAAAAGTTTTATGGGTTGTAGATGATATGATCGATACAGCCGGCTCTGTTGAAAAACTTGTCCGCGCTCTTTCTCAGTTAAAACCAAAAGAAATTAACATTATTTCCGTTCATTCTGTTTTTTCAGCTCCCGCTGTAGACAAACTTGAATCTCTTTCCAATGAAGGTTTATTAAATAAATTGATTGTAGCCGATACTGTTTCCTGTTCAAATTATAAAGAAAGAATTCCCGGTCTTGAAATTGTACCTTCTGCAGAGCTTGCTTCGCAGATAATAAAAGCAATTATAAATAATGAATCGATGAGTAAACTTCTTCGCGCATTTGATGCAAGTTTATATTTAAAATAAAATTAATAAAAAAGACCTCACACGGAGGCACGGAGACACAGAGTTTTTATGAGGTTTATTTTATGAAAGCTGTTGTTCAAAGAGTACTAAACGCCAGTGTAAGTGTAGACGGCGTTGTAAAAGGTGAAATTAAATCGGGACTTTTAGTATATCTTGGTATAGCTCATGATGATAATGAATCTGATGCAGATTGGCTTGCCGAAAAAATCGCCTATCTTAGAATTTTTAAAGATAATAATGGAAAAATGAATCTATCATTAAAAGATTTATATGAAACTGACAAATCTGCAGGAGTACTTGCGATTTCGCAATTTACCTTACTTGGCGATGCCAGAAAAGGAAGACGCCCGTCATTTGATGAAGCAGCTCCGCCTCAAAAAGCAAATCAACTCTATGAATATTTTAAAAAAGCAATTGTAAAACACGACCTTGTTTGCGAAAGCGGCGAATTCCAGGCAAGTATGAAAGTTAACTACACAAATGATGGTCCTGTTACGATTTTATTGAATACTAAAGAGTGTCAGTCACTATTGCAATAAGAGTTCTCTTTAATTTTCCAGTCTGCCGGATTGATGTATCGCAACACCTTCCAGCATTATTTCAGAATATGTCGGCATAAGTCTTATCCTGCCCAATACTTCTAAAGGCCGCTCTATATTAATTGCAACAGGGCTGTAAAAAATAACTGGTACTATACCTTCCAATGTTCTTCTTGTATCATAACCTACCAGAAAATCAAAACGTGTATATTCATTTGTAATTTCAACATTTGTAGCCATGCCTCTCCAGATAACATGTACATCTCTGTAAATAATTGTTTCATCTTTTACATCCGAATATGAAGGATTATCTCTTCTGTTAAAATTATCAAAACCCGGAACTTCCATGTTATCCAGAATATGACGAGCCCTGTTTTTTAATCCTTCCGAAGCGTTTGATTCTAAAATACGGTTTATATTTATTTTTGCAGCTTCATCACGGTAAGATGTAAAAAGATTAAGTGCATTATCATATAAACTAACAGCTTCATCACGGGTTAGAATATATCTGTAAAAACCGTCAACCTGAACGGGATTACCCCTCTCCTGCGGTGTCAGTATAAAATCAGCTGCCGGTCTTTGGTTTCTGTTTCTGAAAGGATTCGGTAAAATATTTATAATTGTCAGAACTCCGTAACTGACAAGCAATACTAAAGATAAAACAATAATTGTATTAACAGCCTTTTTTGTTTCTATACCGGCAGAGGGAATCGCAGGAAATAGTTTTTTTAATCTGTCAAAAGAAAGCCAGTCAGACAATGCTTCAGACGCGGAATATTTGCGTATAACAGCTAATGCTTTTTTAGCTATTCTGTTTTTCGGCTCCATTTCCTGAACATTTAAATAATACTCAACAGCCTGCCCTGTATTCATGCGCCTAAGATAAAGAACAGCCTGTCCCAGCATCGTTTGCGGATCTTTAATTTTAATTTTTCTTGCTAAATTAAAATATTCATGAGCTTCAGCAAAACTTCCTGAATATAAAGATATAACAGCATAAAGATAATAATATTTAAATGAACCGTAGTACCTGTCTTCTTCCTCTTTTAATATTTTCAGCGCTTCTTCATAAAAACGTTTTTTTGCAAGTAAAGCTGCCTTGTTTAAAATAGGATCGGCTTTCATATTTGATATTACTGCCTGTATCTTTCAATTGTTCTTTCGATTTCAAATAATTCCTGTTCAGTAAGGTTTATTTGTCCTGAAATAAATCTTCTTAATGTTTCCTGCAGCTCAATTAAAATATTCATATCCAGTCTTTCACTTTCAACCGGATTAACGGATAACGTTTCTATAACATTTTGAACCGGTATATTATACCAATCAGCATCTTCAGCAGTTAGAAAAAATGAATAGGAAAAATCGCTGCCAGGACTTAGTAAAGCAGGTTCATAAAAGTAACAAACAGCAGAATCATTTCCAAAAGCACGTCCTTCTGAATAATCGAGCATCCATGGAGCTTCATTTAATCTTTTCCAGTTTGCAAAATAAATAAAATCAGGCGCTTTTTCCGTATTATCCAATGGATTTCTAATACTTCCCATTAACGAAACTTTTGGTCCGCGGGAAATCCAATACCTTTCACCTGAAGCATCTCTTATAAGTGTTTCATCTGTAATATTACGGCTGTTTGATATAAACGGTATTCTTCCTCTTCCTTCACCCAAACTAGTATCAAGAAGCATACGCAAACCAACTATGGTATTTGTATTCCCTATATTAAGAACATTATATGTTACCATTACCCCGTTTATTTGCTGAGAATTACCTGTCATTATAAATGTAAAACTTTTAGTAACCCTTAAATTCGGAGATTCAAATATAATTGAAGGAATTCCGTTTCTATTTTCATATCTAGTGCGAAAAGGCCTGCTTCCAAGGCGGGAAACATTACCGTCAATATAAATCGAAGTATAACTTGTTGATTGACTTCGGTTAAATAATTGCTCATAACGCCTGCCGTCAAGATAATACAAAACATAAGCGCCTGTCCGTTCATTTAAAACAAGACGTATATTTCCTACTTTAATGTCAGCAGCAAATACAGAAATGTTTATTAAAAAGAAAATTAAAAGATAAAAAAATATTTTTTTTAAGTTCACCATGTTCCTCCTAATTGAGGTTCAAGCTGCCTGATAATAGCTTGTAATTCGTTTTCCAGCTGTATGGCTCTGTCAACAAGCCCGCTCCTTGAATCAAAGTTTGACGGCTCATCAAAACCAATAATATCAAAAATATCCGGCTGTTCATTTAATTCCTGTAATAAATTGCCTGATTGAATATTATCCGCCATCCTTCTTTGAAATAAATTAAGTGTATGTTCATAAGTTCTTATTATTCTTTGGTGCTCTTCACTTGTTCTTAAAGACTCTTCATGACTCCATTGCAAAAGGGCTAGAAGTTCTGCTTCAATTTTTTTGTGTTTTATCAGATCCAACCGGTAGGCGGCAGCTTCTATTTTAGGGCTTTCCGGATATCTTCCAATAACCCAGGCATAAAACTTTTCCGCTTCATCAAATTGATTTAACGAATAAAGACATTCACCCATCCAGAAAAAAGCCGCTGCTCTTCGATCTGCCGATTCACGGTCGGCATCGGTTGTTAAAGAATTATAACGGTTAAATAAAAAGATAGCGTCTTCATAATATCCCTGCATATGATAAACCCTTGCACGATGATAAATCATATCCCTTGCGTATGTAGAGTTCGGAGCTATTCTTTCAAGTTCATCCATATCTCTTATGGCAGAACCAAAATCAGAATATGCAAGCTGACTTAAAATAACCCAATACAGCGCCCCTGCTCTTTCGTTTAAGGTTTGAGAAATTTCCTGAGCTCTGCGGAATTCCACAGCTGCTTCTTCAAAACGTGAAATATTATAAAATTGAGCGCCGTTTTGAAATCTCCGGATATATTGATCCTGCTCATGTCCTTGACCAAGAGAAAAAACAGCAGGGAACAGTAAAAAAACCAATAAAATAGGCCAAAATATGTAATTTATTTGCCTCATAACCATATTATAATGAATTCCTTATTAAAATGCCAATAATTTTACCTAGTTTTGGAGTTTGGAAATTAATGATTTTTTATCTTGATGAGAAAAAAAGGCTGAACCTATTACCAGTGTATCAGCACCCGCTTTTTTGGCTTGTTCAGCTGTTTGTTCATTAATTCCGCCGTCAACAGAAATTCGGAAATTTAACCCGGCTTTTTCTCTGATTTCTTTCAATTTTTCTACTTTTTTAAGACATTCCGGAATTAGAGCCTGCCCGCCAAAACCGGGATTTACAGTCATAATTAAAGCCAAATCAATATACGGAAGTATATCTTCAAGAACCATATAAGGCGTAGATGGCGCAATGGCAATACCGGCTTTTATACCCAAATCTCGGATTTCTGTTAAAAATTTTTGCGAATGTACCTCAGATTCATAATGAAATGTGATTATATCGGCTCCGCAATCAGCGAATTTTTTTATGAAACGTCCCGGCTGAACTACCATTAGATGAACATCGATAATTGATTTAGTTCTGCCTCTAAGAGCCCGCACAAGATGATGACCAAATGTAATATTCGGTACAAATGAACCATCCATAACATCCATGTGGACCCATCCGGCTCCTGAAGCATCGATCTGAGATACAGCGCTTCCAAAATCCGAGAAATCAGCTGATAAAATTGACGGAGATATAATGATTTTATTCAATTCTTTTACCTTAATAAATATATTGATATCATACATGCCGAGGGTACTATTGTCAAACTGTCAAAAAATGGTATACTAATATAAGAAATAATGGAAAATGAACAGGTTTCGCTCCAAGGTAGCGTAGAGCTTATAAAGAAAGCCTATGAAAAACTGAAAGCCTCGGATGTAATAACCGCTTGTTTGCTTTTGGAACAGGCTTTAGAACAAGACTTTGAAAATGAAGAAATCAAGCATGCGCTTAAATGCGTTAATTGGTGGCTTGAAAATACCAGGAGGATTGATGAGATAGAAAACCCTTTCGAAAAAGGCTCGCTTATTATATCACAATTTAAGCAGTATCATGTTTTCTTGGATCATTTAAATAAAAATTCTGAATCTGATTTTGAACAATGCCAATATGCTATAAGATTTTATGTTTATTCCAAAGCGTTGTTTTTTTTTGAAGGATTATTAAGTAATCCGTCTAATCAGAATGATTATGGTTTATTGCTTTTTACAGGACGCTGCTGCAAAGGACTTGGCAATTACGATGAAGCCCTTGATTATCTTGAACAGGCTTTGCGTATCAGAAAAGAAGATGCCGAAATACTTGCGGAAGTAGCGGATGTAAACGCTTTATTATCCCAGGTTAAAACTGCCAAAGCACTTTTTAGAGAAGCATTTTTTATCGATCCTTCAAAGATTGATATAAGGTTTTTGGAATCGGCTTTAATTTTGAAACTTCGTGATAAAGTCCGTGAATTGGGTTATAAAGAGGGGCAAATTTCCTATTGGATACCGGTATATGGGTATTTATGGGGAGTTTTTTCCGTTAAACGAGAGTTAAAACAAATGGAAGCCGGCAGACTTAAACAGTCGATTTTTTCACTGGAAGCCGAGTATGAATCAAATCCTGCAAAACAGGATGATTTAAAACCAAAACTTTTAAATCATTATTTTTGGCTGATTGATTATTATGAAATTAACCGTGAGGATTCTTCGCTGATAGAAGAAACCTTATTAAAAATAAAAGTTACCGATCCGGACATTTATAATATGTATGCCGGTTAGATTGATGAGGAGTTAAAATTATGAGTGAAACTGCAGTAACACAATCAGAAAACGCCCAGACACTTCTGAAGAATTTACATGAAACTCTTAACGAAGAAAAATGGACAAGAGCAAGTCTCGGTAATTATTCAACTAACCAGTTTAAAGACCTTGATGTAATCCTTAAAAAAGCCCGTGAAGAAAAAGTTTTGGATGATCTTAAAAAAACATGTGACGATCATCTAACAAACACAAGAAACAGCATAATCGCCCTTTACCTTTCCGGAATGATCGCTTTATCTCGTCAGATAATTGATGATTCGGCGATAATAAATCTTGTTTCTATCTTTTTAGATAACCATAAATGGAACATTGTAAAATACTTATGCGAAAGAATTCTGGATTACGGTGAATCAAAATACGCTCTTCGCACTCTTGCTGATTGTTATAAAAATGATAACGAAGATGATAAAATATTTGATGTTTGGGAAAGACTTGTAAAAGTTGATTTTGAAGAAGCTGACATTGTAAAATCCATTGCTGAACATTATGAAAAACAAAATAATAAAGAAGAAACAATTGATTATTATAAAAAAGCTCTTCACCGCTATATTAACAAGGCGAACTTTGCAAATATCCGTGAAATATGGGAAAAACTTGTAAATATAAACGTTGAAGACATTGACTTCTTTCTTCACATTCAGAAAAAAATTGCAAAAGCCGTAAGTGATGATAAAGCAGTGTCGCTTCTCAACGAACTTTACGCAAAGTATAAAAACATAAATGTCGATACCGCAATTAAAATTTTAAAAATCATCCTTGAATATGATGAAAAGGATGTTCATGCAAGAAGGGAAATAATCGAATGTTACAAAAAGAAATACGCAGCACACAGCCAGCTTGATGAATATATAAGAATTTCAAACCTTTCCGAGAATTACCGTGCTGTACATCAGGCAATTGCCGACTTTGAAAAGCATATATCATTTGATAAAGGAAATTTCGTTTATCACAGAACATGGGGTGTAGGACGTATTGCAGGTATTGCAGGTGACGAAATAAAAATTGATTTTATGAAAAAACGGGGGCATTCAATGTCATTAAAAATGGCAGTTGACGCTCTTCAGACTCTTTCTAAAGAACATATCTGGGTTTTAAAAGCTACAAAAAAAAGAGACGAAATCAGGGAAAAAATCAAAGACAAAGATGATAATATAATCTGGACATTAAAAACAATTATTAAAAGTTTCGGCAATGCCTGTGATATGAAAAAAATAAAAGCAGAGCTTTCTCCTGCTTTGCTTACTGTAAGTGAATGGTCAACATGGAGTTCAAGAGCGCGTGATATTTTAAAATCAAATCCCGACTTTGGAATAGATCCTGATAATAGTGATGTCTTTATTGTGCGTGACAGCCAGGTCAGTGTTACGGAAAAACTTTACAGTGAATTTGCCGCTCAGAAAAACTTTTATGATAAAATTTCTGCTTTCAGGGATTATACCGGCAATAAAAAAGCAGATCCGGATTCTGAATACTTTACAGAAATGTTTTCATATTTTACAAACTTTTTATCTTCAGTTTCTGCTTCCGCTTCGGATTCACGTAAAAGTACAGAATCCATTAATCAAAACGCCGAATATGCAGCGGCAAGTTATCTGCTTATTAATGAGCTTTCTTCCAATAAAAATTACACTCATTTAAAATCATCTCTAACTGTTAGTTTTCAGGATGTTTTTTCGAACATTAAAGATGTTCCTTTGATGTTTAAAAATATGAAAGATTCAAAATTAAAAACTGAACTTTTGAGCAACATCAAAGCGCATATATCAGAATGGCCGGATGTTTACATCAAATTATTCCCTTATTCTCAGTTACCGTTAATTACAGAACAACTGGAAGAAGGCGGTTTTGAAGATAAACTGGCAATTCTTTGCGGTGATTGTTTTGATCAATATCGTGACAGCCGGGAAGCTGTTGTATGGCTGTTTAAAAACGCAAGGGAAAAAAGCTGGTTTAAAGCTGCAAATATAAACATAGAAAAACAAATCATAACCCTTATTCATATTCTGGATATTACTTTCCGTGATATTAAAAATCATAAGGATACTGTTGAAAACCGTAAAATTAATAAACTTGTACACAATGTTCTTTTTAAAGACGGTGAAATAACAACGTTTATCGATAATTCCGATGAAGAAGCGATTATCAGAATATTTACATTTATAAACGGCGTAAAAGACCTTGATCCCCAGGATAAACTGAATCTGCGATCCAGAATTCTTGATAAATATCCTGGCTTTAAGTTCCTTGGCGATGTTGAAAAAAAGGTTTCAAGAGGATTAATGGTTACCATGGCAATGTTCGAAGAAAAAAAGAAACAACTTTCACATATCATGGATGTAGAGGTCCCTGCAAACTCAAAGGAAATAGAATATGCTCTTTCTTTGGGCGATCTAAGAGAAAATGCCGAATACAAGGCAGCAAAAGAAAAGCAGGAACAGCTTAATTCGCAGGTAGCCAAGTTAAAAGAGGATATCGAAAGAGCTCAGTTATTTGATCCAAAATCAGTTAATACTTCCAAGGTTTCATTTGGAACAAAGGTATTCCTAAATAATGAAACAATAGGCAGACAAGAGGTATTTACCATTCTTGGACCATGGGAATCTGACCCAAATAATAATATTATTTCCTATCTTTCTCCGTTCGGAAATGCTATACTTAATAAATCTGAAGGCGAAAAATTTGAGTTCGCCATAAATGAAGAAAGGAACTCTTATTTGGTAGAAAAAATAACGCAAGCTGAAATCTGAGTGTTTTAAGGGGTGATTATGAAAAGGACTATTCTGGCATTAATATTGATTATATGCGCTGGGTTTATCGTATACGGACAAAGTTCCCCTATCGATTTGGTTTTACTTTTGGATACATCGTCAGGTATGAGCTCTTCTTATGATAATGTTAATAATTATTTAACCGGAGCTTTTCTTTCTGAGTTTTTAAGGGTTGGCGATACATTCCATTTAATTACTTTTTCAGGAACTTCAAGACTTGATGTTGCAAGGCGTATCTCCGGCGTTGGTGATGTTGAAACAATTATCGGCAGAATACTTTTACAGTATCCGATTGAAAGCGGGCAAAATATAGGCAGTGCTTTAACTTTCGCTGAACAATACTTATCTACCCTGCCTGCACGTTCAAAAAAAATAATTCTTGTTTCAATCGGTTCAAATAATACAAGTACTCTTGTCAGCGAAGCCAGAGGGCGGCTTGAATCAAGAGATGCTACAATTGATTTTATTCAGGTAACAGCAGGACAGCCGTTAACAAATGTTCCGGTTTCAGGACGTCCTCCTGCAGGAAGCGGTACTACTGCAACAACTACAGAACAAGATCAAACTGGTACTGTAACCGATACAACATCACAACAAACTGATGATACAACAACCGGTGACCAGCAAGATTCCACATCATCAGATTCAACAGGAGCAACTACCAATAATCAAAACCAGTATACTCAGGGTCAATTAACAGAGACTAGTGATTCTCAGCTTTCACTGCCGCTGATCATTGGATTAATTCTGCTTATTTTATTACTCTTAGGACTTATAATATTTGCTGCAACCCGCAAAAAAGGATCGAATTTTAATCGTGCTGCGGGAGCTTCGGCTGGAGCAGGCAGAGCTTCACAAGGTGAAAAATTTGTAGATCATTCCAAAGATCTGGCAAAATACGCTTCATCACAAAACAGACGCACAACACCTTATGACGATCGTCCTACAGCAATAGATAAAAATAAACCTGTTGTAATAAATCCTTCAGGTCCTTTAATTTTAAATCTTTTTGTAGATGAACAAAATACCGGAATTGGAAAGCGGAATATTCATTCGCTTAAATCCGGTTATAAATTATCAGTTGGCGGCGGAAAAGCAGATGATTATCTTATCTTCCTTGTTCCGCTTCCCGGTAACTTGGGAGAAATCCGAAGGAATGGAAGCCAGCTAACATTTATTCCGCGTAAACCCAAATATTTCCCGGACATAGGTTCAAATGAAGTAAGAGACTGTATAAATAAAACAATACGTGTTGTCTCCGATAAAAATTACGAAGTACGTTTTAGATTTGAAATGTACGAAGATCCATTGGCTGTATTAAACCGTATGTTAATGTCGGTTAAAATTCCCGGATAATCGCAATTATTCAGGTTTTATTAAAACTCCGTACCCTTTTTTACCGGTAAGACAGCCGTCTTTCATAACAAAGCTACCTCTTACAATTGTCGCAACAGGCATTCCTTTTACTTTCATTCCATCGTATGGGCTTGTTTTACTTTTTGAATGAAGTTCATTTACAGAAATTATTTTTTTCTTTTTCATGTCAACAATAGTTATATCAGCATCTGCACCGGGGTTTAGATTTCCTTTTCTTGGATATACACCCCAAATTTTCGCAGGAGCTTCGCTTGCCAGGTTTACATATTTTTCCAATGTTAGGTTTCCATTATTAATTTCGTTTAACATAAGCGGTACTGAAGTTTCTACACCGCAAAGACCTGCCGGTGAATCCCAAATTGGAAGCGATTTTTCACATTCTGTATGCGGAGCATGATCACTTGCCACCATATCTATTATTTTTTTATCTATCGCTTTCCATAATTCTTTTTTATGATTTTTATCCCTTAAAGGAGGATAAACCTTTTGTTTATGATCATTTGCATCCAAAAAAAGATAATGAGGACAGGTTTCTGCTGTTATATCAATACCTTTTTGTTTTGCTTCGGCGGCAAGTAAAGCGCCGTCGGCGGATGTAATATGGTGAATGTGTATTTTTGCTTTTGTATATTGTGCATAACAAAGCGCTGTTTGTATTGCAAGTACTTCAGAAAAAACAGGTCTTGCCGCAGAAAGTAAAAGTCCTTTTTCTGTTTCGTTTATTTCAATGTTTTTAAACATTTTTGTGTAATAATCGTTTATTTCACTTGTTTCGCAATGGAAGCCAATTCTCATGTCATTTTCATGACATTCTTCCATGTGCAGCAACAAATTAACCAACGAAGGAGAAGCGATTTCTCCTGTAGAAGTTCCAAGAAATATTTTAAAACCTAAAGCTCCCGTTTTTTTAAAATCTTTTATCCTGCCAATATTTTCATTATTTAAAAGAGCATATAAAGCAAAATCGATATATGATTTTTCTGATGCGATATTTATTTTTTCTTTAAAACGTTCTACCGTTGAAGTAGGCGGAATAACATTCGGCATATCCGCAATCATAGTAATGCCGCCCATTGCCGCGGCTATACTTCCTGTTTCAAAGTCTTCTTTTTCCGTAAGTCCCGGATCACGGAAATGAACATGCGCATCTATAATACCTGGAAGAACATGTAAACCATTTGCATCAAAAATTTCATCCGCTGTACTGGATTTTTCAGAAAAACCGCATTTTTCTATTTTACCGTTTTTAACTGTTATATCTCCCTTAAAGTATTTTTTGGGAGTTACTATTGTTCCGTTTTTTATTATCAGATCGTAGTGCATAATTTATTATACTTACAATTTTAATCATAGAAAAGGCATAATCCATATACTTTTTTTGTTCCTGCCTTTTTAAGAGCCAAAGCACAGACTTCCATTGTAGAACCTGTAGTTATTACATCATCAATTACAAGCGCTGTTTCCGGCGCTTTTCCATTAATTAAAATACGACCTTCCAAATTTTTTTTACGTTCATTTCTGTTTAACTGCTTTTGAGTTTTGGATTTAATTCGTTTTAAACAGCGGTTCACTTTAATATTTGATTGTTTTTCTATCTGTCTTACAAGATATTCTATCTGATCCCATCCTGTGTTTTTGATTTTTCCCGGTCTTGGAGGAACAGGTACAATTACAGCATCTTTTAAAACAACTTCATTTTCTATAACCTCTTTTATTATTAATAAAAAAATATTTATTATCATAAGATTTTTTTTGAATTTATACCCTGCAAGAAGATTACGGTATTTACCGGTGTATGGAAAAATCATCCAAATACGTTCATAAATGCGGTTTTCATTTGTCCTGCATTGAAGGCATATTTCATTCTCCGAAATTAACGGTTTTCCGCAAATATAACACCTGTTTTCCTTTTCATATTTTATTGATAAAAGGCATCTAAGACACATACCAGTACGAATTTCATTTAAATCTGTCAAATTTTCATAACATATAACACATTCATCAGGAAAAAGAATGTTTTTTATCCCCAAAAAAATATTTTTTAAGATTTTCATATATATATATGGCGTGAATATATCGCAGCGCATGACTGAAAAATAAAAAAATTAAAAATAATTTTAATCGAATAATGAAGGTTCGGTATTTTCTTTTTTTATTCTGTTTTTTGTTTCTTTATTATCATTTTTTTCAATATTCTGAATATTTTTCTCACTATGAAAAGTATTACTTAAATTTTTATCACGTTCTTTTAATAAATTCATTATTTGCTGCGCTCTTTGAAGCACAGTATTGGAAAGTCCCGCTAATTTTGCAACATGAATACCATAAGATTCAGCGGCAGGACCTTCTTTAAGTTTACGTAAAAAAATGATTTTTTCGCCTTTTTCAAGAACTTCCATCGACCTGTTCGCAAGTTTTGGATGAGATAAAAGTGAAAGTTCATGAAAATGAGTCGCAAAAAGCGATCTGCAGCCTATTCGGTTTAATAATTCCTCGCTCACCGCCCATGCTATTGAAAGACCGTCATTTGTTCCGGTTCCCCTTCCTACTTCGTCCATAATAACAAGGCTTTTTTCAGTAGCGGTATTTAATATAAAAGCCGTTTCATTCATTTCAACAAGGAATGTAGATTCACCTTTTGCAAGATTATCAGACGCTCCTACCCTGCAATAGATACGGTCACAAATACCTATTTTCGCTTCTGCAGCAGGAACAAAGCTGCCTGCTTGCGCCATTATTGAAATTAAAGCGGCAGAGCGCAGGTATGTGGATTTTCCTGCCATATTAGGTCCTGTAATCATCGCAAAAGATATTTCACCTTTGTTAGTACCCAGTATTATATTATTTGGAATATAATCTCCGCGGCTTAAATGCGCTTCTACTACAGGATGCCGCCCGTCAATTATTTCAAATTTATTATCGTCACTTAATTCAGGGCGTGTCCATCCTCTTATGGATGCTGCTTTAGCCATAGATTGATTTGCGTCAATTTCCGCAAGCCGTCTTGCAGCTCGTGATAAAATTAATAATTCTTTTTTAACTTTTTCCCGTATTTCCAAAAATAGTGTTTTTTCAAGTTCTACCACTTTATCGGAAGCGCCGTTTATTTCTGATTCAAGCTCTGCAAGACGATCTGTCGAAAATCTTTCTCCGCCTACAATTCCCTGTCTTCTAATAAAATGTTTAGGAACTTTTTCTAGATTGGTTTTACTTACTTCAAAAAAATAACCAATAAGACGGTTGTAGCGGATTTTTAAACTTGTTATTCCTGTTTCTTGTCTTTCTTCTTCAAGATATTGTTCCAGAATTTGCCTGTTATTATCTTTTAATAAACGCAGATTATCCAGTTCATTATTAAAACCGTCTTTTATCAGATTACCTTCATTAAGTAAAATTGAAGGTTCATCTGTTATTCCTTTCTCCAATAATTCAAATAATTCATGTAATATATTAAAAGAACTGTTATCTGAATTATCATCATTTTCAAAATAAGGATTACTTTGGCGGTAAAGTTCCATTACCGCGTTAAAACAAATAATAGCGTTTTTAATAGCAAGCATATCTCTGCCATGCGCTTTATCCATTGCTAATCTTGAACAAAGACGTTCAAGATCCGGAGTTTTTCCGAATATATCCCGCAGTTTGCTTAATTTTCCCTGTTCTCTGTATAAGTCTTCAACAAGCGATAAGCGGTTATTTATTTTTTCAATATTGCGCAGCGGATGCAAAATACGTCTTTTTAAAAGCCTTTTTCCCATTGAACAGCGTGTTTCATCCATAACTTCCAAAAGCGAAAAACGTACATCACCGTCTCTTAGGTTTTTTAGTAATTCCAGATTTCTCTGGCTTGATTCATCAATACCCATATATTCATTTTCACGGTACACTTTTAAAGTTCTAATATGCGAAAGCATGCTTTTTGATGTATTATCAAGATAATCGAGTAACGTTCCTGCTGATATTATTTCTGCGCTGTTTTCATCAAGTCCAAAACTTTTTAAATTTGCAAGACCAAATTGTTTTTCCAGTCTTGATTTTGCCTGAACAGGATCAAAAAGCCAGTCTGCCCAGCGGTTTAAAACAATGGAGCTTCTGTCAAAAATAGCTGCGGCAATGTTTTTTTCTTCTTCTAAAAGTGATTCCTGTATCAGCATTTCTTTAATTTGAAGGCGTTCAAGCTCCTGCCGAAGCACTTCTGTATCATTTATTGAAAAACTTGTTGAATAAAAATCACCTGTAGAAATTTCAATATAAGAAAAAGAAAGTAAAGCTGCACTGTTTATTGCCATATCGTTTGAAGGTAAACAGCTTGCAGCAAGGCAGCAAAGATAATTTGAACTTCCTTTTTCAAGAAAATCTTCATCAACTGTAGTACCGGGAGTAATAATTTCCACTACATCCCGCTCAACAATTTTGCTGCTCTTTGAAGGCGCTGTCAATTGTTCACATATAGCGACTTTTTTTCCAAGTTTTAATAATCTTGCGATGTATGATCTTGAAGCATGATACGGAATACCGCACATTGGAAGTCCATTGCGGCTTGTAAGCGTAAGATTTAAAAGGGCTGATACTTCAATAGCATCTTGAGCAAACATTTCATAAAAATCTCCAAGCCGGAAAAATAATACATTTCCTTCCTGTTGGTTTTTTATACGCCTGTATTGCTCAAGCATTGGACTGCTGAAGCTATCCGCCATAATATTACTTTCTATCTTCTTCTTGTACGCAAACTATTAATTAATCTGTCAGTAATATCAGTTGAATTGGCATACCAAACAAGACCCGGAGTATTTTTTATATCAAAAACATGCGTAAATCCTTCGCTTTCGGCAATATAACGTATTTCATCATGTACCTGATTTAAAAATGAACCTGATTCCATAAGCCGTCTTCTTTCGGCATCAAGTTCTGCAGTTCTTGCCTGGAAAAACACTCTAAGATTTTCTGTTCTTGTATTAATTTCAGTTTCCAGTCTGATCATTTCTCTTTGATCGTCTCTTGCTATAGCGTCTGCAAGCCTTGTATTAAGGTTTCGAATATCTGTCTGCATTCTTTCAATATCACGTTGAACCCTGGCTGCGCGTTCTTCAAATTGTCTTACAGCTTGTGATTCCCTGAAAAATTCAGTGTAGACTCTTGGTAAATCAACTACTGCGATTCTGGAAATATGCTGACCATAAACAGCGCCAAGGCAAATAAAACCCGACAATAAAAAAATTAAAATACGCTTACTCATACAAACCTCTATTATATTTTATTTAATATGACATTACAAAAGACATCGAAATGTCAACTCCGCCTTTAGAATCTCTATCACCTGCAAAGATTGCTCCTCGCTGTAAATCAATTTGTCCGTCAATAACTTTAAATCGCTTTACTACACTTATACGAATCGGAAACTGCGGTATCGCAAATCTGAATCCTCCGCCAAAACCAAATCTCATATTTTCTATTGAAAAAGTACTAAAATAATCACCTTCTTCTGTATCTACACCTGCACCTTCAAAAAATAAATCGAAAGCTAGAATTCCTTTTATTAATGGAAACCGCATTTCTACCCATGTATCCAAAAGAAGAAGTCCTTTGTTTGCAAATTCTGAATTCCAGCCTCTTCCTATAAACATACCGTCTACAGCAAGTTTATTAGCATCTTCAATTTTTAAAGATCTGCCAGGTTGTCCAATTATTGCTGAAAGCCCAACATGGAATGCCAATACGCTTTTAAAATTCCAGTTTTCAGTAACCGGTTTATCAAATAATGTAAGATAATATTGAGCTTTTGTATCGCTTCGGATATAATGCTCTCTTTCACTTGGTAAGACACCCATAAAACTATTTCTGTTATAAAGGTAATAACCGGTGCTTGGATCATAGAATATATCACGATCATCAAGCGATACTGCAGCCCATACTGAATTCTTTGGTGTCCACTGGTTATTCCTTTCTCTTAATACCGGATCAAAAGGTCTGTATAATTCATCATCATAAGAATTTCTTGTTATACCAAAACGCATTCCGCCGTTTAATCCAAAAATACCATTAGAAGTAGACCATCTATAACCTGAAGTAAGACCTAATGATAAATAAATTTGTTCATACATCATTAAATAATCCCTTGTTGGGATTTTTCTATTTTCTATATATTCCTGATATGAGCTGAATCCGTCAGGAAATGCGTATCTTTCATCACCGTTAAACCATGGAGCACTGTTATTCATGGTCGCAAAACGTTTTGAAAAACTTGTTGTAAAATCAACTCCCAAAGATAAAGGCAGTCCAAATACCCATCTATGTAAATAATTTACTGAAATTGCAGTTGTATCTATTATAGATGAGTTTATGTCGATTCCCAATTGATTTCCAGAACCTGCAAGGTTTCGATCATTCCATTTTAAAAGTCCTGATATTGGGAAAGATTCAGGATCAGTATTTCCGGTAAATGAAAAACCAAATTGGACATCAGTGGTTGGCTGCTCTTCAAATGTGAAAACCAAATCCATTAGATTTTCAGCACTTCCCTGTAAAGAGTCAGGAATGACCACTGAGAAAAACTGAAGGTTATAAAGGTTTCGCATTGCATCAAGAATTTTGGTTCTGGAAAAAACATCACCAGGTTCCATTGGGATTTCTCTTAAAATAACTTCATCTTTAGTTTTTGAATTTCCTGTGATAATTATATTTTCGATATAAGCTCTGCTTCTTTCTATAATTGTAATTTGAAAAGAAAGAACATTTGTCTGGTTATTTCTGTCAGGTGTCCTGATAAAGGAATTGTATATATATCCGTTTTCAAAATACAAATCGGCGACACGCTGCAAATCCATTTCCAGCCTTGTCATATTGACAATATCTCCAACTCTTGATGATACAAGCCTTGAAAGCTGGTCTGTAGAAAATATTATATTACCTTCAAATGATACACCGCCGAACTTAAATTCTGTTCCTTCACTTATCATGAAGGTTAAAATCATATTTGTTCTTTTTGAATCCGTTTCAAACGTCCTTGTAACATCAACAACCCGTGCGTCGATAAACCCGCGATCATGATAATATTTTGTTATCGATTCTCTGTCGGCAAGGAGCTTTGATTCCTGAAAAGCTCCGTCATTTATAATACCCCTTTGTTTTAACGAAAGCTGACCTCTTAATGTATTATTGGAAAATCTTGAATTTCCCTGAAATTCAATTCTTGAAATAGAAATTTGTTCGCGTTCAACAATAGTAAAAATAAGCGTTACTGAAGATTCACCTGACTGGGATTCAGTTGCTGTTACGCTAACATTCGGATAACCTTTTTCAATATATTTGTTTGTAATTGCTTCAATGTCAAGTCGAACTCTTGATTGATTTAAAATTCCATTAATTCTTGAAATAATAACATCATTTAATTCTCTTCTGGTAAGTCCTGAATTTCCTGAAAAAATAATTCTGTCTATTGACGGCCGCTCCACAACATTAAACCTTATGATTACTTCGCTGCCTGCTGCATTGGCTCGCACAGTAGAAGGTTCTATCCGATCGAAAAATTCCAGAGCGTAAAGCCTTCCTTGAATTTCCCAGAAAATATCATCATTAAAATTACGTCCCTTATATTGATTCATCAAAGGTTCAAGTTCTGCTTGTGTTACGTTTCTAAGCCCGGTAAAAATTATATCTCTTATTGGTTTACCTTGATACCATTCATCATCTTGAAAATCTTGTGAAAAACACAAAATCGATGTTATTAAAAATAAAAAAACAAATACTCTAAATTTCATTAAAACTCCTAAAATGACATACTCCAGCTCAGAGTAATTGAATTCCCGCTTAACCACCAGTTTTCCGGGCGATATGGGAAAAAATCCCACCTTATATTTACAAAAGGACTTTGCAGCTCAATACCGATATCCGGTTCAAAAACCATACCACCAAATGTAGTGTTATTTTCATCGTATCTCATCCTAAGCATACCATGAATAAACATATCTCGTCCGATGTATTTACCTATAAAAACAGTTGTATTATCTAAATAGTTACCTACACCGGTTTCACTATCAATGGAATTTTGCCCAAATCCTGAAAAACCTGACATAAAAGCATTATGAAAAAACCTGGTTCTGACGCTAAACATATCTAACCTTAAAAAATCCCTCATTTGGCGCTCAATTTGACGAAAAAACACAAATTGTGAAAATACATCCGAGCTGGCAATTATTTGAGTTAAAAAATCCGATGTGGAGGTAATAAGGAAACGTGTAGCCATATCATTATTCTCTTCCCCCGGGTTTCTTGAAAAAGTTTGACCTAAAATCGAATAAATTTCAAGCATTGATAAACTGGGATTTGATTCAAAACGAGGCTCAAAACCCGGTTCAAAACTAAGTAATGGCTGGTTTTCTATAATCATCGATATGGTAACATTCCCTGTATCAATACGTTCACGTATTTCCGCTCTTGCTGTTACACGAGGGTTAAATTGAGTTTCATTTTCCCTAAAAAGGATATTTGCCTGCCTGATAAAAAAGCTTCTGCCAAAGTAATTAATTTCACCGGATCGAATCCTTACATCACTATTTAATGAAAATTGTCCTGCCTGCGTATCAGTAAAAATATGAATTAAAGTACCTATTTCTACATTAGCCTTAATTATCGGGCTAACAATAGGCCATGTAAATTCTACCATGGAGCCTGTAGTAACATTTAAATCCATGTATGTATTAAATGGGTCTAAAACTAATTCATTTTCATTATTATTAATTACATCCGTATTAAATCCTATTTCTGCATAATTAGTGAAAAGATCTCCTTTAAGTTCAATATAATTATCAATATCTATGTTAATTAATAACTTGCCGGATGCTGTTCCGTCAGCCAAAAAACCGGATACATTAAATCCATAAGGAACTGGACTTTCCCTTGGGATATTAATATCAAGAATTATATTAACCGGAATCCAATTTTGAAAAAGAAAAAAACCGTTTACAATACCGCCGCCATTTCCTGCTGCTGCAATGATAGGACCAAAGGTCATCTGATTACCTTCAGCAATTATTGTAAATGGCATAGGTCGTATATTTTCACTTACAAAATTTGGAACTTGAATGGTTATACTTGACCCTCTTAAAACTCCATAAAACTCAGGATTCTCTATAGGACCTTTGAAGTCCATATTTCCTGTTAAAAAACCGGAAGTAACAATAAAATCTTTTATATCCGGCATCAAATTCCAAAACTCGTACATGTCAATATAGATATTGGCGCAGCTTGCGTCTACAATACCGTCTTTGTATATACCGGTGAAAGTTCCATGTATCGGAAAAGGAGAAGATAAACCAAGTATAAAATTACCGTCATTTTCAATTTTAAATCTAAGGAAATCTTTAATACCGCCTGTAATTGAAATCTCTCCCTGCCTGACAGAAAAATTAAAATCCATATTTGCATTATAAAGATGTCCGTACCTTGAATTTTCAAAAGTAATTATACCGTCCAATAAATTTAAGGCATTTTCAATTTCAAGCCATGTGTTTATTTTATTAAAACTGCCATTTATATCAATTAAACCCTCCAGCCTATTATCCATTGCAAAACCATGAAAAGAGGTTTTAGTTTTTAAAATACCTTCATTTATGTTAATATATATTTCCGGCGAAATTATTTTCATCTCCGGATATTCAATATTAAGATGATTTACAGACAATTCATCATTTGTAACATTAATATTAAAAGATGCATAAAAAGGATCATTTTGATTAATTGATTTTATTGATGTTATATTTAAATTTATATTAAATAAGTTTATGGAATCCCATGAAAATATCATTTCTCCGTTAGCCAGCAATGGACGGCTTTCTTTTAAAAATCTCCTAACTTGCAAATCCGTAACAACAGCATAAGCATTAATTTGATTATCTTTATAAACACCTTCCATATAGTAATTTTCACCTGCTTCAAGCCCGTCTGTCATATTTACAATCAATTCGACATACGAAAAATCGTTATCCCATGATAAATCAAGACTTCCTGCAAGGATTCCAAGAGAATCTGTGTATAATATATTCCTGAAACTGGCTCCATCATGATCTGCAATTCCGGAAAATCTCAGCGATTCTTCTCCGTCGTAAATTGCCAAAAAATGATTTATATCTATCGTCCAAAAATCCTGCGAGGTGTAGCGTAAAGCGCTGTATGAACTAAGATATACGGTCTGAGCATTTATTAAAACAGGAAAATCAATAGTTTCAATGTAACCGGATATTGCCCCTGTACTCGATACATTTCCATAAACATGAAGACCGTTTGGATCATGAATAATTAATGTCCTTCTGTCCAATAATTGACCTGTTACACGCCATGCTATATTGTGATAACTTGCATTAAGCAGAAAGTTTAAATCCATTGGATTGGAAAAATTTATATTTGCCGAAAAATAAAGATTACTTTCATCAAGAAAAATAATTCCTTCACTTAATGTAAATTGACGATCTGTTCCTGATAATGCAATTTCTCCGTTATAATTGGCTGTTTTATATATAATATTGGGTGCATTATATACAATATTTTTAAAATCAGTTGAAAAGAAAACATCAGCATTAACCGATGAATCTTTTAAAAAAGCCTGACCAATTACCGGAGTACTTATATAGTTTATAAAAGGACGGACTATTTCTGATATTTCATAAAATGAAATATCAATTAAAGAAAGCGATGCTTCAAATTGATTTTGATTTCTGTTATAAACAGCGTCTATAAATAACTGTCCTCTTTCGTCATTCATACATGAAGCGTTTATTGCTATATCTATATCAGATAGATAAAAAAGTACATCCAGATTAATAAACTGTGCAC
This sequence comes from Treponema sp., assembly GCA_009781475.1. GTDB lineage: Bacteria > Spirochaetota > Spirochaetia > Treponematales > Breznakiellaceae > WQXQ01. Next base: position 7,873 of record WQYB01000004.1, on the reverse strand, counting down.
CGGCTATATTTATTACATCAGTAAATAATTTAATTCTATCCATACTGCTTGAAACATTTAAAACAGCACTTAAACTTTCATTACCGGTAAATCCAAAATTTTCAAGGAAAATTATTCCTGAAGGCATGAAAGGTTTAAATTTTATATTGCCGTTAAACCCGAGTTTCCCATGAAAAAAACCTGCTTTTGCTGTTTGAACAGAAGAACTTAAAACAAAATCACTTACATAAACAGTTTCTTCATTGCCAAAAGCGTTTAGAATAAATGTATCAGGTAACAAATCAAACATAACTTCAGTAGTAATTCCGCCTTTTATGTCTACATCATAAGCCATTTTATTATTTGCAGTATTATAATGAAAAGATGAATTACCAGTTAGCTGTAAATGCAAAAGATGATTAATATCGCTTAAACGGCTGGACAAATTAATAATGTCTCCAATTTTAAATTCATCCATATTTACCCTGGCATTTATAATACCGGTATTGAAAAAATACCTTAGATAATATTCAATGGATGTGTTTCCCATTGGTTTACTTATATTTACAACCCTTTCATCATAAGATACAGCAAGGTTAAAAGGGTTAACGGTAAATAAAACATGCTGTCTTGTATTTCTGCCTGTTTGTTCATGTTGTGAAAATGTAACTGCAGAAAAATTAATATCAGCTTTTCCTTCTTCAAGGTTATCAATACATAAACCGCTGAAACTGACATCTGTTTTTACAGAAATTATACTGTTAAAGATTTCTGAATTTTCATAAAAAGCGCTGAAATTTCCGTTAAGATATATTTCTCCGTTTTCTTCCTGGATATTTAGATTTAAATCTGCAATTTGATATACAGCGCCTTTATCTGAAAATAAAAAATAACCGCGGCGAATCTGATAATCAATCTTTTGCGGAAGGAATTCAGCTATTAATTGTATGGTAGTTTTTTCAGTGTCTTCAAAATCCCTGCCTTCAAACAATTTTGACAGTAAATCAAAAGTATCCTTGTCTCTTTGTGCATCAATAATAAATTCAGGTTTTTCAATTTGAACTGTGTGAATATGGAAATTTTTCCTTATTATTAATTCAAAAAAAGAAAACCTAATCCTTAAACGTTCTACTGTAAAAACAGGATCATCGCCTTTTTTAAATTGTAGATTTCTAATATCAATTGAACCTGTAAAGGAAGGACGAATCGATGAATAGTGAATTTTCATGCCGGTAATGTCTTCAAGGTTTTCAATAAAATTTGTGCGTATTTGAAGTATAATCCGGCTTAAAGCAGTCTGTATTGGCTGCATAGCAATAGCAGTTAAGCCAATAATACCGCAAAAAATGAGAACTTTTATGTAAAAAATACGAGAAAGTGTCTTTTTCCCGCCTTTTTCAGTGAAGATTGACAAATTTGTACCTTGTAATTAATTACTTTCTATAATTATAATACTTTTACAGGCTAAATGTCACAGAATTGGAGCTGTAGATTTTAAAAATGGAAATTAATGGAATAAAAACAATACCAAATTTCATAGTTTTTGAAGGCGGGGACGGCAGCGGAACAACTACTCAGCTTTCCATGCTCTCCAATAGGATAAAAAACCATAATCAGCAGAAAAAAATTAAGTTTTTTTCAACTTTTGAACCTACAGAAGGGCATATTGGCAAAATAATCCGTCAAGCCTTAAAAAAAGAAATATCAATTGATTCTAAGACACTTGCCATGCTTTTTGCAGCGGATAGAAATGAGCATTTATACGGGTTGGAAGGCATAATTTGCCGAGTTAATAAAGGGGAGCTTGTTATATGTGACAGATATGTGTTTTCTTCACTTGTTTATCAAGGTATTGAATGCGGAGATGAATTACCGCAGATTCTAAATTCAGGATTCGGCATACCGGAATTAACCATTTTTCTTGATATTGACCCCAACATTGCTATTGAACGTATGAAAGAACGCTCCTCGCTTGAAATTTACGAATATCTTGATTTCCAGGAAAAAGTACGGGAAAAATACAGGAATTTAATAAAAATATACCAAAATCAAAAAGCCGGAATTTTAACCATAGATGCCTCTAAAAATGTCGAGAAAATCGCCGATCAGATATGGAGCGTAGTCTCTCAAATGCCGATATTAAAGGTATAGTGAAAACAACCATTAAAATAATTACTATACTCATTTTTTTTACTGTAGCAATTCCGGTAAATAGTTATTACGTAACATACAAAGAACAATATTACAGGCTCTTTCATGTTCATCTTAACCAGGCTCCTGATGATACAATGGAAAATATCTACTGGCTTGAACGAGCCATAGCAGCTCCTTTTGCTAACCCTCTTTACGCTCTTGCACATATTGAAAATGAAATACAATGGGAAAAATACCGCTACCTTTTTAATATGCATCTGCATATTAAATTGATTGAACAATATATGTTTCTTGGCAACAAATGGAACAAACGTCATGCTTATTTTTACAATGCTCCTTTCAGGGATCAAATCCTTGAAAGTCTTGATATAGCCGAAACCTGTTATCGCACTGCTTTAATTTACTGGGATGATGTGCTTCATTGGGCAGAAAAAGCCAATGAAAGGCGTTTTAGATGGATTGATTTACAACGTGTTACTTTTTGGCAGGATGAGGCTTTCAGAATCGAAAACGGAACTTTAAATTACGCCAGAACGATAAATCGCGAACTTGCTTCTTTACAAACAGTACGCGAAAGATTCCAGGAAATGGAAAATTGGTATTAATGTAAATTTCTACCACGAACCACACGAACCAACACGAAAAATGCTATAATATCTTGTTTTATTAATATATAATTATTTCATGAGTTCTAAACAAGAGCGGATTAATGAGCTGGAAAAATTAATTTTAAAATACCAGGCTTCTTATTACGATGGAGAAGCTGAAATCTCTGACGAAGAATTTGATCTTCTTTGGGATGAATTAAAATCACTTGACCCGCAAAATGATGTATTAAAAAAAGTTGGAACAGGTTACGATACCGACGGTTTCCCCAAAGCAAAACACCTTATCCCCATGGGAAGCCAGGACAAAGCTGCAAACCCGCAGGAATTTACAATATGGATGGAAAAACTTTTAAACAAACATTCAAACGGATTAACAAAAACATTTATCGTTCAATATAAATTAGACGGTGCAAGCCTTGAATTACAATATAAAAACGGATTACTTTTAAAAGCTGTCACTCGCGGAGACGGTTTTACAGGTGATGATATTACTGCCAATGCGCGGCGTATGAAAGGAGTTGTTCACAAACTGGACATTTCATTTACGGGCGGCATAAGAGGCGAAGTAATAATGACCGGAGATATTTGGAAAAATAAATATCCAACTAAAGCAAATTGCCGTAATGCCGCCAATGGTATTATGCGCCGCAAAGACGGCGAAGGCTGTGAAGACCTTTCCTTTATGGCTTATGATGCAGCAACAGAAAACGACTATTTTTTTACTGAAGAATTACAGAAACTAACTTGGCTTGAACAGCGCGGATTTTTAACAACAGAAACAAAATCATATACTAAAACGCAGGAAATTATTGATTACCGCGAAAAAATCACAAAAAAAAGAAGTAAACTACCTTTTGATATAGACGGACTTGTAATTAAATACAATGAAATTGATATGTCAGACCTTAGAAAAACCCGCCCGGAAAAACAAATCGCTTTTAAGTTTGATTTGGAGGCAGCTTTCAGTATCTTGCGTGAGATTGAATGGAGTGAATCAGGTGCGACATATACGCCAATCGGTATTATCGACCCTGTGCGCATCGCCGGTACTACCGTAAAACGCGCAAACCTTAACAATCCGGACATGATTCGTTCGATGGGTTTAAAAATTGGCTGCGCTGTTTCTGTTGTAAAACGCGGAGAAATAATCCCAAAGATCGAAGGGCTCGCTCCTTTTCCATCATCAGAAAAAACACAGGAAATAATTTTTCCAACAACCTGCGGTGTATGTAACAGTAAATTAACCGACGGCGGAACAAGGCTTTACTGCCCTAACCTTCAATGTTCAAAACGTCTTTTACACAGACTTGAAAAATGGGTATCCGTTCTTGATATCCGCGAACTTGGAGAAAAACTTATTCGTCAATTGTTTGAAAAAAATGTAAAACACATTCATGAATTATATTCACTTACGGCAAAAACACTTTCTGAATACGAAAGAATGGGAGAATTATCAGCCGCAAAAGTAATCCGCCACATTCAAACAAAACGCGAGCTTTCGCTCGCTGTTTTTATCGCCGGGTTTGACTTTGAAGGAATCGCGGAAACCACAATGGAAAAAATATCTTTGGCAGGTTTTGACACACTTGAAAAATTACGCCAGGCATCTGTATCAGATTTGGCTTCAATTCATGGGTTAGGTGAAATTACAGCGGCTGTTATCGCAGACGGCTTAAAAGAATGTACAAAAGAAATGGATGCTGTTTTGAAAACAGGTTTTATTTCAATTGCTCTGCCGCCGTCTGCAGAATCTCTGCCTCTTCGCGGCAAGTCTTTTTGTTTTACAGGCGAACTAATAACAATGAAAAGAGGCGAAGCGGAAGAAAAAGCAAAAGCATTAGGAGCGCAGATAAAATCTTCTGTTGTTAAAGACCTTTCGTTTCTTGTTAACAATGATATTTCTTCCGGTTCATCAAAAAACAAAAAAGCAAATGAGCTTAAAATACCAATTATCGGCGAAGATGAATTTTTGGCAATGATTAAATCGATCAAATCGATCAAATCGATCAAATCGATCAAATCGATCAAATCGATCAAATCGATCAAATCGATCAAATCGATCAAATCGATCAAATCGATTAAATCGAATAAATCTGAGACTGAGACTAATGAAACAAAAAATCAAATTGAGGCAAAACAAGGAGAATTATTTTAATGAATATTACGCGCTACCCGAAAACCCGTGTAAAACATTTGAAATCTTTGATGCTGCCCGAAGCGGTATGCGCTGCGACACCAAGCAGGCTGAAAGTCGAAACTGCCTCCGCGGTAAACTCGTCTTGATCCTGTCGCAGGTCCTATGGGGTTATTTTTTGGTTCCGGTGTATAAGCAGACATCCAATCCCAGCACCATTCAAGCACATTGCCGTGCATATCATAAAGCCCCCAGGCATTCGGCAGTTTTTGCCCGACCGGATATGTGGTTCTAAGCCTGGCTCCTGTTTCAAGTGTTACAAAAGAATTATCTCTGTGCCATCCTGCATCATCCATGGAAGCTCCTGAATAATAAGGCGTTGTTGTTCCGGCTCTGCAGGCGTATTCCCATTCTGCTTCTGTTGGCAGCCTGTATCCGTTTGCTTCACGGTTCCAGGTAACATTTGCTCCATCAATCGTATAAACAGGCGTTAAACCTTCTGCGATGCTTCGTCTGTTACAATATTCAACTGCATCAATCCATCTGACCCGGTCAACCGGCAAATCCTGTCCTCTATGCTGACTTGGATTTACTCCCATTATTGCTTCGTATTCAGCCTGTGTTATAGGGAATTTCGACATAAAAAATGAACTAACAGTGACCTGATGCTGAGGTCCTTCATCAGTTTGATGCCTGCCGCCTTCATCTTCGGGGCTGCCCATTAGAAAAGTTCCGCCGTTTATGCGAATCATGTCGTTTCTAACTTGTGAATATGCTGATTGGAGGGTTAGAAATCCAATAATTAATAATGCTGCTGTTTTTACAATTTTTTTACTTTTCATAACTCTATCTAATATAAACAATCCATTCTTACAAGGGTTTCAATTTATAAAAAAAGAGACTAAAAATAGTCTCTTTTTTTTACAAAACATCTCCACGGGGAATCGAACCCCGGTTGCCGGGATGAAAACCCGGTGTCCTAACCGCTAGACGATGGAGACAAAACTCAATCTTATCAATAACGAATATATTAAAATCTTAAAATAATGTCAATGGGTGTCAATCACTATTGATCATTTTTATCGATTTCTTCATACTTATTAAAGCGGTCTGTACCGTCATTATCCAGGCGTTTTGCGCCAACATAGGAGATTTAAGTGCCCTGCGGAAGAAAACGTAAACTGCGGAAAATTGCGACCCACAAACGCAAGAAAAAACTGCGCAAAAATAGACACAAAAGCAAATAGATTCACTAACTTAAGGAGTAATTTATGAACATCTCTATTTTGCAAAAAGAACGTTATAATTATAATCCCAAACTTCCGCAAAGCCTTTGCGGTTCAGTTGATGATATAGATATAGAAACAGGCATTCCCACAGAAGCAATTTCTGATTTAGCCGAACTGCGTGATATTTTTAAACAAACTTATGGCAAGCCAATAATCACATTCGCGAAAGACGGCGAAAAAAAAATAGAAAACTCCAATCGTGAAATAAAAGTCGGCGTAATACTTTCAGGCGGACAGGCTCCCGGCGGACACAATGTTATCGCAGGTTTGTTTGACGGTCTTAAAAAAGGAAACCCCGCCTCTACCCTATACGGTTTTAAAGGCGGACCGAGCGGTTTAATCGAAAATAAAACAATTACTCTTACAAATGAAATAATCGACGCTTACCGTAACACAGGCGGTTTTGACATTATCGGTTCAGGCAGAACAAAAATAGAAACTCCCGAACAATTTGCAGCCTCGCTTGAAACTGCAAAAAAACTTGGGCTTGACGCAATCGTTGTAATCGGCGGAGATGATTCCAACACCAATGCAGCGCTTTTAGCTGAATATTTTTTAAACAATGGCACATCGATTCAGGTAATTGGCTGCCCAAAAACAATAGACGGCGATTTAAAAAATGAACATATCGAAACATCATTCGGTTTTGATACAGCGTGTAAAACATATTCAGAATTAATCGGCAACCTTAGCCGTGATACAAACAGCGCAAAAAAATACTGGCACTTCATTAAATTAATGGGAAGATCTGCAAGCCACATCGCGCTTGAATGTGCATTGCAAACACAGCCGAATGTTTGCCTTATCTCCGAAGAAATCGAAGAAAAAGCAATGTCGCTTAATCAGATTGTCGATCAAATTTGCGCATCGATTGTAAAACGTGCGTCAAACGGCGACAACTTCGGAATCGTTTTAATTCCCGAAGGTCTTGTAGAATTTATCCCCGATATAAAAAAATTAATCGGCGAACTTAACGACACCATCGCCGCGCAAGCACAAGAGTTTGCGGCAATTACGAACTTTATCGATCAATTGTATTGGCTGTCTTCAAGAATATCAGAACCATCATACAGAATTATGCAATCGCTGCCTCCAGATATCGCACAGCAATTTTTAATGGATCGAGACCCGCACGGCAACGTTCAGGTTTCAAGAATCGAAACAGAAAAACTGCTTATCGGAATGGCAGAAAAAAAATTAGCCGCGATGAAAGAACAGAAACAGTACAGCGGCAAGTTCAGCGCGCTCGCTCACTTTTTTGGATACGAAGGCCGCTGCGCTTTTCCTTCCAACTTTGATGCAGACTATTGCTACAGCCTCGGTTACAGCGCATTTGTTTTAATCGCGGCGGGTCTTACAGGTTATCTTTCCAGCGTGAAAAATCTAATCGCGCCAGCATCGCAATGGATTGCAGGCGGTATTCCTCTTACAATGATGATGAACCTTGAACAAAGACACGGCTCAAAAAAACCAGTTATAAAAAAAGCATTGGTTGAATTAAACGGCAAGCCATTTAAAACATTCGCGCAAAACCGCGATACTTGGGCAGAAAAAACCAGCTTCCTTGTTCCGGGCGCAATTCAATACTTTGGTCCGTCAGAAGTCTGCGATAGTACAACCGTAACACTAAGGCTTGAGCATTGTTTATAATGCTATGGAGGCCTTATGAAAAGATCTTTCGCTTTTCTGTTATTATGTTTTGTAGGATT